>JBBQOA010000327.1:0-5550 GCA_038330465.1 Pyrinomonadales bacterium | reverse complement strand
CGAGCGGCGCGAGAATCTCGAACGGCACGCGCGTTTTACCCTGCGCGGTCGAAACTTCAAAATCGTATTTTGCGGGTTTCGCGTTTTTGGCGATTTCGACGTCAAAAAATAAATAATCGCCGCGGCTGTTGACGCGGACTTTTGACACTTTCAACGCCGGATTTTTTGAAACGACCTTTGCGCCCGCAAAATTCCCGCCGCGAACCAGTAAACGAACCGGACGCGTCGAATGATTCGCCCACCAATTCGGCGGCTCGACCTTTGAAACCTGCGGCGCGTTTTGTCCGGCGACAAAAAAGGTCAGCCCCAAGATCATCAAAATAATAAATTTTGCCTGATAAATTCTTTTCATTGTTTTTCGGTCAAGGCTGTTTCTGTTCGATAGAATCCGGCAAATTACGAATCTGATCGGCGGAGGTCGATGACCCCGAACCGGCATTGAAAACTTTTTCCAGCCGCTTAAATTCGGCAAACATCGCGGCGGCTTTTTCCTTTTGCTTCAAACGCGAATAGGCGATAAAAAGCTGATAGCGAATTCCCGGATCATCCTTGCTCAAGGCGATGCCTTGTTCGAGAATCGGGACGGCTTCGCTGAATTTTTTTTGGCGGCTCAGCAATCTTCCCAAATCGTAATAGGCGGGAAAATTTTTCGGATCAAGTTTGATCGTCCGGCGCAAAATTTGTTCGGCTTTGTCGAGTTCGCCGCGTTCGAGTGCAATATAACCGATACTTGCCAAAACATCTGCGTTATCTGGACTGACCTTCAATACTTTTTCAAAACTTTCGAGTGCCTGATCAAATAAACCTTCGGCGCGAGCCATATACCCGTTCAAGTAATTAAAATTTGGGTCTGCCGGGTATTTCACCAAAACCGTTTGAAAAACCTTGCGTGCATCGATGTATTGCTGAAGCCGAAAATAGGCAACGCCCAAACGCAATTGATACAAAACTCTTTCCGGCTGTAATTGGGCGGCTTTTTGGTAGAACGGCAAGGCGCCCGAAATCTTTTTGTTTTTCAATAATTCTTCGCCGATCAAAAAATCCGCTTCGTGATAATCAGCTTTTAATTCAAGCGCTTTGAGCCAGTAACTGACTGCCGCGTCGCTGTCTTTTTGAGCCGTCGCAATCAAACCCAATCGATAGTAAAATTCGGGTTGATTCGGACTCAAATTAACGGCTTCGAGCAGAACCTTTTGCGCCTCGGCAAGTTTGTCCAAATTGTAATAGGCGATGCCGAGATTATATAAAACGTCGGTTGAACCCGGTCGCTGAGCATTGACGTTTTCAAAAACTCCGGCGGCTTTTTCGTAATTGCCGAGTTCCGCCTGAATCAATCCTAATGTAAACAAAATACGAATATCGCGGGAACTGATTTTTTCAATGAAAGGGATCAGATTTTCCGCCTCTTTTTTTCTTTGTTCACCGATATATGCGCGGGTCAGGGCAGTCAACAAAACCGCGTCTTCCGATTTCGGCGTTTTATTCGGCGGAAAAATGCCGGCGGCGCGTTCGAGATACGGGATCGCTTTTTTATTATCTCCGCGCTTCGAAAAAATCAGCGCCAGATTATAATTTGCCTGCAAATGCCGCGGATCGATCTTAAGAACGCCTTCCAGATTTTTGATGCCTTCGTCAATTTTATCAGTTTGGATCAAAACCGTTCCGAGCAGAAAGCGGGCGTCAACATTTGCCGGAGTTTTTTTTAATTGATCGCGCAGAAGTTTTTCGGCTTCGCTAAATTGTTGGCTTTTGATCAAATCGAGCGCGTTTTGAATGATCGGCGATGGTATTTTAACAGGTTTCGGCGGTTGTCCGTTGACGCTCGCAAAAAGACAAATTAGCATTAAACCTGAAAAAAAAATTCTCATAACCCGCTTGATTTTGCAGTAAAAAAGATGACTTTAGAATAATAAAATTTTGAGTGACGAACAAATCTATGTCCGTCACTCAATTTTGAAACAACTTTTGTTTTCGATTTTAGAAAATCAATCTCAAACCAAACTCAAGCTGTCGCCGACGTTGTTCATTTTGGTCTTTACCAAAATTACTGGAGTTCAGATCACCGTTGGGTCTGCCTCGGTTGACGTGATTAAGCACATTGAAAACTGAAATCCGGATTTGCATTGCGGCTAGCTCATTGATAAATCTGAGCGGCACATTTTTGAACAATCCGGCATCCCAATATTCCTGCGAATCACCTCTAAAAGTATTGCGTCCGAGACTTCCGAATTTAGGACCATTCGGATCGTTGGCGAATACCGGTGTTCGAGCCTCGCGGAAAGCGGCTCGATTAAGTTGGATTCCCTGCGCTATTTGCGCCGCCGTCGGTGTCGGGTCGCCGATAATATCAACGCGTCCGCCATTGACCGTGACATCATAAACAGGTCCGCTTTGCCAGATGACAATGTTGTTCATCTGCCATCCGCCGATCAGGTAATCAAGCGCCGTCGGAATGCTTTTTAAAAACCTTCGCTGCTTACCGAACGGCAAGTCGTAAACACTGGCAAAAGTGAATCTGTGTCTGATATCCGTATCCGAAAGACCTCTGTCTAAATCTAATTTTAACGGATTATCGGGACCGCAATTTCGCTGCCCGCCACCGCTCAGACAGAATCCGCCCGGTGTATTGTCGATCGCTTTGGCAAAGGTGTATGAAGAAAGAATTGAAAATCCGTCGGAAAATCGTCTCTCAAGTTTGCTTTGCAAAGCATTATAATTAAAATCCCCCCGATAGCGGGAAGCAATCACGTTACTGATGTTGGGGACTTCGCGCGAACCCGGCGCACCGGCATCATTTCCGTTGCCGATATTTTGAACAATCAATAAATTCTTGCCGGTTGAACCGACATAGGCGACTTCTGCCAGCCAGTTTTTCCAGAAACCATATTGCAGAGTCAAATTATATTGTTGAAATCTGGCATCTTTCCGATTTGGGTCGTTGAAAATAATTGTGCGATCCGTCGGCGCCGTAAAAGATGTGCCGCGAGGGGCAAAAAATTCATTTGGCAGCGGCAAACCTCGATCGTAAAGATTTCTGCCAAGAATTCCCGCCGGACAATTGCCCGGATTATTGATCGGATCGCAGCCGTAACTGCCGCCGCCATTTCCCGGATTGGTATTAAGCGATGGAATTCCGCTGGCATCAACCGAATAAACAACTCCGTAGCCGCCGCGTAACACAATTGATTTGCTCTTGCCGTAAGAATAAGCAAAACCGATTCGCGGACCGAAATTGTTCAAATCGTTTTTCGCTAGATCTCTGTTGCCGCTTCCGGCGACGATAATCTTTCCGGTTGTCGGGTCAAAGTTGGAAATACGGTCATAGCGTTCGGTCGGAGAGGTAAAAACGTCGTATCTGAGACCCAGATTAAGTGTCAGATTTTGTGTTGCCTTCCAGTCATCCTGCACAAAAAAGGCAATTTCTTTGCTCTGCAGTAAAGCATCTGTGCCGGGCGTGCCGCGCGATAATGTTCCCGGCGAATAACCAAGCAGAAAATTAGCGAGCGCCGAACCGGTATCATTCGGACCGATTCCGTTATAAGCAAAATTAGCAAAGC
Source organism: Pyrinomonadales bacterium (assembly GCA_038330465.1). Lineage (GTDB taxonomy): Bacteria > Acidobacteriota > Blastocatellia > Pyrinomonadales > Pyrinomonadaceae > JAFDVJ01. The sequence goes on along the minus strand of JBBQOA010000327.1, from coordinate 1,993 downwards.
CGCTTTCGGTTGTTCCGTATTGAACATTGCCTTTGATACCGCCGTTGCGTCCGCCGTCAATGTTCGTGTTCTGCCTTAAACGACCGTCGAACCCGAATTTGAACACCGATGTTCCCTTCACAACCGTCACCGAATCAGACAAGTTAAAGTTATTTGACTTAAACAAGAATGGTCCGCCGTCACCGGTAAATTCAACAGCGCGGTCGCCCCCGCCGATCGTATCAACGATGCCGAGAAGAACGATACCCGAATAATTTTGACCAATATTAATATTCGGGGCACCCAATTTGGCTGAAATGTTCGGATCGAATCCGCCCGTCCCGAAGACACCGGTATTCAAAATACCGATTTCGACGCGGGTATAACCAAACCGGAATTCATTAATGGTATTTGTTCCGAAAGTTTGCGTATCGCCAAGAACTGCCGCTCTCGAATTTCCAAGAATGTTTCCCGCAGATGGTCCGGCAGGAAGATCGTTACCCGTCGGTGAAGAACCAAGCGGAAAGAAATTGCTGACCACTCTTTCTTGTTTCAAACGGCTATATCTGACGAAAAGGTTATTTCCATCAAATAACTTGTGATCAATACGAAGATCCCAGCTGTCCTGAACGGGTTTGACGACCCGATTAACCGTATAATTTTCCCCGACGGTACTAAAGGACGGAAGCGGGTAAGCATTAATATAATTTTTGGCGAAATTGGAAAATGCGCCGCAGGTCGGGCAATTACGCAAATCATTGCCGGGAATCGGTGTCCCGTTCGGGGCAAAGATCGTTCCGACCGGCGCGGTGACAGTGCCGCCACCGGCTAATCGGTAAGTTTGCGAAGTGCCGGGACGAAGTAATTCACTAAAATCGCCGAGTCGCTGCCGAACAGTCGGAACAGGAATTCTATTGGTAAAATTTCCGTCCGTTTCAACTGCCGGAATAAATCCGCGCTGTCCTCCGTATGAGAAGAAGAAGAATGTTTTTTGCCGTCCGTCATACAAATACGGTGTTCCTTCACCGAAACGCGGAAGAAAGATCGGTCCGCCGATCGTTCCGCCGAAATTATGACTGACATAATTCGGAACAGGTCTGATCCCGTTCGGATTGTTTGTTTCATCAAATTGCGACGCGGCGGCACTCCAAAAACGACCTTGATAAAATTCAAAAGCAGAGCCGTGAAATTCATTTCCGCCGGATTTTAAGGTCGTTGAAATAATCGCGCCGCCCGCTCTGCCGAGTTCGGCTCGCGGAACGCTGGTTTCGATCTTAAATTCCGCAATTGAGTCGGGATTCGGAAAGATCGCGATTTGCCGAAATTGTGCTTCATTGTTATCGACACCGTCGAGCAAAAATTCATTTTGCGTGACACGAGCGCCGTTTGAAGAAATCGCCGAACCGCCCGATTCACGAAAACGCGCCGTTTCAGCAGACGGAAAATTCGGTTGGTTAGCTTCGTTTCCGCCGCCTAAAAGCCCGAACGACGAGCCTATCGGACGTGTCACGCCCGGCGAAAGTGCGGCTAAAACAGTAAAATTTCGCTGCCCTAACGGCAAGTCGGTCACTTCCCGTCCGGTAATCACATCACCGCGCACACTCGTTTCGCTTTCAACCAACGGAGCGCTGTCACTCGTAATCGTGACAACACTGTTATCAATGCCGCTGACTTCCGTAAATTTCGCATTAACCGGAACACGGGAGTTTGTTTCAACTGTCACGGAAGCTAATACAAGGGTTCTTAACCCGTTGGCTTCAACAGTCATTTTATAATTTCCCGGATCAAGATTGACGACTGAAAATTCGCCGGTCGCGCTGCTTGTTGTTTCGCGAGTTTCGCCGTCTGCATTATTGATAATCGTTATCTTAGCATTCGGGACAGCCGCATCATTCGGGTCTTTTACAGTTCCAATAATGCTCCCTTTATTGCTTTGAGCAAGATCGGTCCCACTCAATGCGTTAAAGCAGATCAACAAAATTGCATACAAAAAGACGGTTTTCTTTTGTATTAC
>JBBQOA010000326.1:0-5564 GCA_038330465.1 Pyrinomonadales bacterium | reverse complement strand
GAGGAATGCGAGGCGATGATCGGCGCGGTCGAAACGTCGAGCGCGTCCGCCATCGTTTTGACCGAAACGTGCGAAATATCGACGAGCATTCCGAGGCGGTTCATCTCGCGGACGACTTCCTTGCCGAACGGCGAGAGTCCGTTGTTTTTCGGCGTGTCGCGGTGCGCGTCCGCCCAATCGTGCGAAACGTTGTGCGTCAGCGTCATATAACGGACGCCGAGCCGGTAGAAATCGCGGAGCGCGTAAAGCGAATTTTCGATCGCGTAGCCGCCTTCGATGCCCATTAATGCGCAGACCTTATTCTGTTTTTTGGCGCGGCGAATTTCTTCAGCCGTCGTGCAGAGCGACAATTGGTTCGGATATTTTTCGACCTCGCGGTAAGTTGCGTCGATCAGATCCATCGCCCGCCGCGTCGCGCCGCCGGTTTTCAAAGTGTCGCCCGAAACATAGATCGAGAAAAATTCGCCCGTGATGCCCGACAGTTTGAAACGGTTGAGATCGGTGTGAAACGGATCGCCGTCGCCGTGAAACATTCCGATCGAATTCGTGCCGAGATCGAAATCGTCATCGACCATCGGCGAAGGAATATCGTTGTGCCCGTCGATAATGATCGCTTTTTTATGGATCTTTAAGGCTTGCGCCCAGAGCCTCGGGTCGGCGTCCTTCGGCATTGTCTGGGCAAAAAGGGAATTAGAGAAAACGAAAAGCAGCAGAAAAGCGGTAAATTTTATTTTCATATTGATAGTTTTTTTGAACAATGAATCAAGTGAAGAAATTTTAGCGCGTTTTTGTCGAAACCGGAAACAATACAAGCCGCCCCGAAAACTTCGTCCGGTAGTGAATGTATTTTGTAACTTATCGAAATTGTTAAACTTTTCCGAATTCTGACCGATAAGAAAGGTGTTTGCATCTGTGCAAATGTTTGAAACCTTGAAATTTATATATTTGGAAAAGGTTTTATCAAAATCGATTCCAAAATATTTTTCCGGGAACAGAATTTTTCTAAAGAACGACCTGTTTTAACCGAAGCTGCCGGTTATAAAAAACTTTGAATTTTGCCTCAGCGAGCAGGCGCATCTTCAAATTTTTGTGACCGTCAATTCGGGGGCGCAATAATAAATAAAATTCCTACCGTTTGCTCAAAAAAAGATGTTTTAGAAAGGTTGGTTGCACGGCTTTTTTAAAATAAGCGTTTGTCGGAAAAATCTCGCGTGCGGGAAAACCACTGGCACGGAAAATGCACCGATCAATTTTGGCAATGTTGTTTGATATTTGCTTTAGATTGCATTGTTGACGCGAGCCGACGAGAAAATTTTACAAATATTGGAAAGTTTTGATTCGTGGAAAACGATCAAATTGACTTTAATTCGGTCAATTTGTCGGTTTTTTGACAGAATCGGTTGATTCTGTCTGAACATTTCAAAATAATGAGAATATTCAAAATAATTAAGAAAATTCCGAAAGTTTTGATCGCGAGCCTGTTTTTGCTTTTAATCAATGCTTCTGCTCAGGCGACTGCCGAAAGCGATGTTCTTCAGGCTGGAAAAACAGTTGGAATTGCCAAATTTGAAAAAGAGAATGAAAACACCGCGGACAAGGACGAAGTCAAAAAGAAGGATTTAAGCGAAAAACAACAGCTCAGTTATACCGCGCCGATGAGCGGATTGAGAGCGTCGGACAACGAAAAAGTTCGCGGCGCTGCTTTTCCCGTCGGTGTCGGACCTGGCAAGGGCGAACGCGGAATTTTGTTCTACCTCAGTTTTGAACATTCTTTCAAGAAAAAAAGCGATTAACGATCAATGAAAATCAGCCAAAGATTAATTATCGGATACTTGGTCGTCGCGGTGCTTGCGAGCATTCCGCTCTATTTTACGTTGCAGGCATATAACGACATCAATCATGAGTTTGAGCGGATGATGAACGATTCGGTCGAAAAAGTTAAAACGCTTGAACAGCTTAAATTTGTCGGCTTGCGGATTGTTTCATCAACCAGCGAATTCGGATTTATTGTGTCAGAACAAGAAGGAACAACTTCGGCTCAGATCATTAATGATGAAGATCATCTTTTGACGAAAGGTCGTGAACAGTTTGAATTACTACTGAAACGCTATGAAGATTTGGTCAAGGTTTCCGCTTTAGATAAAAAAAACTCTTTGGAATCCATTCGGGCGGTCGGTTACAAACTTCTGCAGACCAGCGATGAAATTATTCAGTTGAAAAAATCGGGATTGCGCGGAGAAGTGGTCCTCGATAAAAAAGAGGAATTTGAAAAATACGAAATCATTTATATGAAGACGCTTGATGACGCACTTTTTCTTGGATATGAAGAATTGCACGAAGAGCGTAACAATGTTCAATCGACCATTATCGCTTCAAAACGATTGACCTGGGTCACCACGGGATTGACATTTTTGCTGGCGATCGGAATCGGTCTGCTGATTTCATACAGCATCACGAACCCGCTTAAACTTCTCAAAAACGCCGCCCGTAAAATCGGCGAAGGTGATTTGGAAACAGTGATCGAAGTCGAATCAAATGATGAGGTCGGCGATCTTGCCCAGACATTCAAGACGATGATCGCCGATTTAAAAGACTCACGCGACGATCTGGTGTTAAGTCACCATCTGGTCGAAAATATTCTCGGTTCGATGGCAGATATGCTGATCACGGTTGATGATGACGGCAATATTCAACGAGTCAATCAGGCAACCTTGCTTTTGCTCGGCTACGAAGAAAATGAAATTGTCGGAAAACCGGTCAAAATTCTTGTTCAAAATAAAATGTTTCTCGCTCAAGATGAATTTGAAAAAATGCTGAAGTTCAAAAAACTTCTTGAAGTTGAAAAAGATTTTGTCCGCAAAAACGGCGAGAAATTCAAGGTGGAACTTTCCTGTTCGATCTTGCAGGGAAAAACTTCCGCCGCCGTGATGGTTGCAAAAGACATTTCAAAACGCCTTGAAGATGAAATGCAATTGCGGCTTTATGCGAAAAAGCTCGAACAGAGCAATCGCGAACTGGAAGATTTTGCGTATGTCGCCTCGCACGATCTGCAGGAACCGCTGCGGAAGGTTCAAGCCTTTGGCGACCGTCTGCAAAGAAAATGCGCGGATTCTCTGAGTGTCGAGGGAAACGATTATGTTCGCCGGATGCGTGATGCGGCGGGCAGAATGCAAAATTTGATCAACGATCTGCTTACTTTTTCCCGTTTATCAAGTAAAGCGCAGCCGTTTCAAAGTCTCGATATTACGAAAATTGCCAAAGAAGTTATCTCGGATCTAGAGGTTCGGCTTGAACAAACCGGCGGAAAAGTTGAAATCGGAGATTTTCCGGTGATTGATGCCGATCCGCTTCAGATGCGCCAATTGCTTCAAAATCTGATCGGTAACGCCTTGAAATTTCACCGCCCGAACGAAAGTCCGATAATCAAGATCTATGCCGATGTTCCGGCGCAAACAGGAGCGAGTTTTCAAATTGAAGGCAAAGAGATTCAGACCACCGACAACGGCGATCATGTTTGCAAAATCATTGTCGAAGACAACGGCATCGGGTTTGAAGAAAAATATCTTGACAAAATTTTTACGGTTTTCCAACGCCTTCACGGACGCGCCGATTATGAAGGTTCGGGCATCGGTTTGGCGATCTGTCGAAAAATCGTCGAACGGCACGGCGGCGCGATCACTGCCAAAAGCGAACCGAATCAAGGCGCGACATTTTTTGTCACCTTGCCCATCGCACAAACAAATAAGGAGCTAATCATAAATGAAAAAACATTCTAGTCCAATCACAATTTTAATGGCGGACGATGATCCCGATGATCGGCTTTTAGTGAGAGAAGCCTTTGAAGAAAATCATTTATTAAACAATCTGGAAACCGTCGAGGACGGCGAAGAATTGATGGATTATCTATATCGCCGGAACCGTTTTTCTGACGTTACGATCACGCCCGGACTGATTTTGCTTGACTTAAATATGCCGAAGAAAAGCGGTTTGGAAGCATTGAAAGAGATCAGATCAGACAAACGACTACGCCGCTTGCCCGTCGTCATTCTGACTACTTCAAAGGCGGAAGAAGACATTATTCGATCATACGATTTGGGCGTAAATTCTTTTATCGTCAAACCCGTCACATTTGAATCACTCGTCGAATTAGTCAAGGAGTTAGATAAATATTGGTTTCAGATCGTCGAATCGCCAATCATCGAATTTTAATTTTATGGATAGATGCCCGATCAAAGTTTTGTTGATAGATGATGACGAAGAAGATTATATTCTGACGCGTTACATCTTCGATGAATTCAAAGACAATCAATTGAAACTTGACTGGATTAATAATTTCGATGACGGTTTGCGGGATTTAAATGACGGTAACCACGATGTTTATCTGGTTGATTACCGGTTGGGCGAACGCACTGGTTTGGAACTTCTGCGCGAAGCTCTCAAACTCGGCTGCTCCGCGCCGATCATTTTACTGACCGGACAAGGCGATATGGAAATAGATTTTCAGGCGATGCAGGCAGGCGCCGCCGATTATCTGGTCAAAAGCGAACTTGTCGCGCCGCTTCTCGAACGCGCGATTCGCTACAGTTTGAAACACGCTCGTTCGCTCGAAGAAATTCAGAATTCGAAAGCCAAATTTCATTCGGTCATTCAATCGGCGAGCGACGCGATCTTGCTGGTTAATCAGGAAGGCGAAATTACGCTCTGGAACAAAGCCGCCGAAAAGATCTTCGGCTACAAAGAAGAAGAAATTTTGGGTTTTCCGATAACTTGTTTGATGGGCGCGAAATACGCGCAGAAAGCCATTGAAACAGGAATGCAATTTACGCTCGAAAATGTTTTGGCGCAGTTTGCGGGAAAAATTATCGAAGCCGCCGGACGCCGCAAGGACGGCAGCGAATTTCCGCTCGAACTTTCGGGTTCGATTTGGAAAACGAGCGAAGGCGGATATTACACGGCGATTCTTCGCGATATTACCGAACGGCGCGCCGTTGAAAACCGTCTGGTCCACGCCGCGACGCACGATTCTTTAACGGGTTTGCCGAATCGGGCAAATTTCACAGCACTTTTACAAAACGCGATCAACGCCTCGAAACTCGATCAAAATCACAAATTTGCCGTGCTTTTTCTCGACCTTGACCGTTTTAAGGTCATCAACGACGGTCTCGGTCACGTGATCGGCGACAAGCTGTTGGTCGGAATCGCCGAACGGCTTCAATCGGCGGTTCGCCCGGGCGATGTGGTTTCGCGTTTCGGCGGCGACGAATTTACGATTTTACTCAATAACATCGACGATGCCTCAACGGTCACGGAAATTGCCGAACGGCTGCAGACTATGCTGACCGCGCCCTTTATGATTGATAATTTTGAAGTTTTCACGTCCGCCAGCATCGGAATTATTATGTCGGAAGCCGCGCACGACCAACCTGAAAGTTTTCTGCGCGACGCCGATACGGCAATGTATCGCGCCAAAGAAACGGGCAAGGCGCGCTACGAAATTTTCAATACCGCGATGCACGTCCGCAATATGCATCTGCTGACAATCGAAAACGATTTGCGCAAAGCCA
>JBBQOA010000325.1:0-5580 GCA_038330465.1 Pyrinomonadales bacterium | reverse complement strand
CGCCCATTCGTTCGTGAAAAGTTTCATCACCTCAGCGAGCGAGCCGAAACCGCCGTCGGCTTTGCCGAAAAACAAAACTATCAAAACGAGATACGCGACCGCCAAAAGCAGCGGAATAATGCCCGAAAGGACGACTTTTCGCGTGACAAACGAGCGCGGCACGACCGCGATCAGGAGCCAACCGAGAATCGCGATCAAATTTGCGATCGAAAATATTTGTTCAGCTTTCATAGATTTTTACCTCAAATTTTCTCCAAGTTTTTCAATTTTATTTAGCCAATTTATCAATTGTTCGGTTTTCAACATTTTGACCGAACCGATCGTCGTTACCCTGACGGGTTTGATTCCGCAAAACCCGAGCGTTCCGCGTTTCATCGCTTTTTGTCCGGCGTTGCCGTAAACCAGAAAGTTATACCAAACGGGCGCGTCCATCGTAATGATCAAACGCGCCGATTTTTCGGTCAAATATTGATCCCAAAGCGATGAATTCGGACGATATTTAAAGGCGAAACCGGGCAGCAAAACGCGGTCGAGAAAGCCTTTCAAAAGCGCGGGCATCGTCACCCACCACGTCGGGTATATGAAAACGAAATGCTCCGCCCATTTGATAAGCTGCTGTGCGCGAAGCAGATCCGGTTCCAATTCCTGAATCGTTTTGTAGCCCTGATGCAAAATCGGATCGAATTTTAAATCCGAAACGAAAATCTCTTCAACTTCCGCGCCTGATTTGAGCGCGCCTTTTTTATAGCTTTCCCCCAGACTTCCGCAGAACGTTTCTTTATTCGGATGACCTAAAATTATTAAGACTTTCTTTGCCATAAACTACCTCATTTTTGTTTGTATAAAATAACACTGTTAAGTGAACAGTTAAAATTTTTAGGCTTTAATACCCGTAATTAAAGTTTCGATGACGCTGTCGATTAATTTTTCACGTTCGACAAAAGGAAAGCCGCCGTGTTGAATCAAGATCGAAGTAATGCCGTGAATGCCCGCCCAAAGTGTTTGGCTGACAAGTTCTCCATCATTTGTTTTCAACAGTTTAGCGGCAATACATTCGTTGACGACCGAACGCATCGTATCAAAGGCGACGCGTCCGTTGGTTTCTTCAAATGCGGTTTCCGTCTTGATCGGCAACGGCGTGATAAAAACGATTTCGTACTGGCTCGGATGTTTCAAACCGAAATAGACATATTCGCGCATTCCGCTTCGCAATTTTTCCAGAGGATTGTCGGAAAGCTGCTGGATCGATTTGATATTCTGCGCGAGTCGCGCAAAGGTTTGTTCGCAGATCTGCTGCACGATATCATTTTTGTCTTTGAAGTATAGATAGATCGTGGTCGCCGAATAGCCGATTTGACGGGCGACCTTGCGCATCGAAACATTGGCATAACCTTCCGCGACAAACATCTCGCGCGCCGCGTCCATAATTTCCTGCCGCAGATTTTCTTTGTCGCTTTCCTGTCTGTTTCGACCGGTCATAGAAATAAAATAACAGTGTTAAGTTATATTGTCAAGCAAAAGGTTAAAAAGCAATCAGTCGAAAACTTGAACAGCTTTTGCACTCTTTCACTTTTTAACTTTTCGACTTTAAATATTTCTTTGGAATCGGATTTTCCGGCGTTTCGCCCTGCCAGAAAATCGTGATGATCCACCAGCGCGTGCCGTCATTAAAAAGCTGAAAACTGTTGATGCCGCGCTGAAAAGGCTTTTTGTCGGAAAGACTATGAAAAGATTCGTAGGTCGAAAAAACGTGTGCGATATTGCCGTAGAGATCGACGCGGCGCGCCTTTTCGCGTTCAAAAAACCCTTCTTTCGCCATATTCGCCGAAGCCCGCGTGACATACTCTTCGACCAATAAAGGACGGGCGCTCGTGACGCCGGTCGTCGGGTTTTTGCCTGACGGGATCAATCGCGCATCTTTGTAAAAAAGCGATCGGAAGCGGTCCCAATCCCGTTTCGCGCCGGCATCGCCCGAAATGACGTCGTAAACGGCTTTCATGATCGCGTCGAGCGAAGCGACATCCGCCGGATCGGCGGTTTTGATCTCGGCGGTTTGCGCAATTGAATTGAACGAAAAAAATAGAACGGCGAGCAATGGCAGTAAAAGATGTTTTTTCATAGTCGGCGATTTTTTTTGCATTAACTCTTAAAAGGTTTCAATTGTTGATATTGTCGGTTTTTGTTTCGAGCGCGTCCTGCACATTTTGCGGCAGATTTGAAAGCAGATTATAACCCGTCGATTTTTCGATCGCGCGCACCGTCGTCCGGTAAACCTGCCAATCGGCATTCATAATTCCTTTGACATTCGGCATATCGACCGCGATCACGCGCGTTTTTTCGTTGATCGCGGAAACGGGCGTTCCGGCGGGCACGACGACCGCGACCTTCCAATCGTTGGTCGGAATCGTGATCTTTTTCTTCAGTTTTCCTTTTTCGCCGTAAACTCCGGCGTAGATGTAAACGTCGCTTCCGCGGGTGACGAGTGTTCTCAAGTAGGCTTCGAGTTTCTGCCAAGGACCGCGATTGAGATCGCCGGTTTGCGGCGTCATATTCGTCATCATAAAGGTTGAATCCGCCGCCTCGCGGCTTTCGTAGCGGTCGGCATTCGGACAAACGTGTCCGCGGTCGTAACCGCTGCCCGTATAATCGTTCGGCGTGACGCGCGTCCAGCTTTTCGGCAGACGGTCGTCGGGACGAAAGGCATCTTCGCGGTCGAGACTTCCGAGATCGGCTTTTGAAACGCGCCACGCGACCCAATTCGGGATCGCCCGATCGCGGCTATAGCAGATCGCCATATAATTATTCAGCAGCAAATAATTGTTCGGGTCGGACGCGGCGGCATTCGAGGGATTTCCGAGCGCGAGATAAACCGCTTGCGCCTGTTCGGGCGAGGTCGGGTTGGTTGACGGGTTTGGCGGTTGATTATTGGGCTGCGTGACGGTCGGCTCGCTGGTGCCGCGAAAATAATTCCAGCCTTTTTTGCCGAGCCAATAACAGAAAAAACCGACCGAAAGTATGATGATCAGGGCAATTGTGGCGCCGGCACTCAGTTTATTTTTCATAGAATTTCCCGAAAATGATTTTGGTTGATTTTAACATAACTTTTTGAAATTCGTTTGTCGGTGCAAATTGCGTTAAAATAAAACCGGAATGAACGAAAAACTTCATCTGACCGCATTTTCACCCGATGAACTGACCGAATTTGTCGAATCGATCGGTGAGCCGAAATATCGCGCGAAACAAATCTTTAAAGGCTTGCACGCGCGGCGGCTCTTGTCGTTTGACGAGATGACCGATCTGCCGAAAGGTTTTCGTGAAAAGCTCGGCGCGGCGGCGACCGCTTCGCGTCTGACGGTCGAATCGCGCTATGTTTCGGTCGATGGAACGCGCCGTTTTTTGATGAAAACGCACGACAATTTTCCGGTCGAAACGGTATTTATTCCGACCGAATCGAGAGACACGATCTGTTTTTCGTCGCAGTCGGGCTGTCCGCTGAAATGCGATTTTTGTTTGACGGCAAAGCTCGGATTACTGCGAAATTTGACCGCCGGAGAAATTATCGAACAGGTTATCATCGTGCTCAACGACGTTTACGGCGCGGGTCAGGAAACGCCGCACGGCACGAATCTCGTCGGGATGGGCGCGGGCGAGCCGTTTTTGAATTTTGAAAATTTAATCAAGGCTTTGGGAATAATGGCGGACAAAAACGGATTATTTATAGTGCCGAACCGCGTGACGATCTCGACCGCCGGGATCGTTCCGAAGATCTACGAGCTGGCGCGGCTGGCGAAACGCCCGCATCTGGCGATCTCGCTGTCGGCGCCAAACGATGAGCTGCGCGATAAATTGATGCCGATCAACAAGCGCTGGAACATCGACGAACTTTTTCAGGCGGCGCAGGAATTTGAAAGATCTTTGAAAAGAGGCGAACGATTTACGTTTGAATATGTTTTGCTCGGCGCAGTCAATGACCGCGAAGAAGACGCCCGCGCACTCGCGAATCTTTTGAATAAATACGGCTTGGAACGCGTCAAGATCAATCTGATCGCGCATAATTCCGCCGAACCGCTCGAATACAAGCCACCCGCCCGCGAACAAATTCAGAGATTTAAGGAAATTTTGGAATCAAAAGGCGTTTCGGCTTATTTGCGAACTCCGCGCGGACGCGATATTTACGCGGCTTGCGGACAGCTCGCGGCAAAGAGCGAGCCGAATTTGGTGCAGATCGCCAGGTGAAAAAGTGAAAGAGCGAAAAGCGCAAAAGTGAATTGAGTAAACCAAACAAAGCTTTTCACTTTTATTATTTCACTTTTTCACTCTCAAAAATATGGAAATTCTTATTGTTGGAAGTATCATTGTCGCGCTGATGGTTTATGCTTCGACGAAAATCAAAAAAAGCGCGGCGCAGGCTTATGAAGAAGAAACGATCGACCGGGAAGATTTTTTTCTCGTCAAACCCGAAGGTTTGTTAAATCCGATCCGCAGCGAATCCGAATTCGCGTTTGAGGCGTATTCAAAAGATTATGGCGAAGAAGAAGCGGGGAAAATACGGCAGGTTTTGGTCACTTTGAAAGTTTTGACCGACAAAAAGTTTACGGAAGTTTGCCGCGCGGCAAAACAGTCGGTCGATAAGATATTATCGGAAGAAAAGATCGGCAAGGGAACATTCTTGCTCAAAGGTGAAAAAGCGGAAACGGGCGTCGAAACCGAAATTTATCATAAAATCATTGCCGATGAGCAAAAGATCTACGATTTGGAGATCACGGTTTTGGGCGAGACGCGCGAGGCTTACGAAGAACGGATCGATCGGTTGATCGAAAGTTTTCGCGTAAAATAAAAGCATCTTGGGTGATGAGAAATTCATCATCAAATTTTAGAACATTATGAAAAAAATATTATTCAGCGCAATTTTATCTCTCGGTTTATTGTTTTTGGCAGGCAGCGCGGTCAATGCGCAAACGATCACCGGTTCGATCGGTCCGATCAAACGCGGCGCGACGACCAGCGGCACGATCGTTGTCACGATCCCGAAAGGGCTGCACGTTAATTCCAACAAACCGAACAGCCAGTACGCGATTCCGACAACCGTCAAAATCACTTCGACCGGTATAAAATTCGGCACGATCAATTATCCGAAAGGCAAAAATCGTAAATTCCAGTTTTCCGAAGACACGCTCAATGTCTATGAAGGAACGGTCAGTTTTTCGTTCAGCTTTTCGATCCCGGAGAGTTTTAAAGGCAATCTCATCAAGGTTCGCGCCGATGTTCGGTATCAGGCTTGCACCGACGAAGTCTGTTATCCGCCGAAAACAAAGGTCATCACGCTGACTGCCAGAATCAAATAAAAATCCTAAAAATAAAAAGATAAAGCGTCCGCTAAAGAAATTTTAGGGACGCTTTACCATTTGTGCGTTTCAGGGTTTTACTCCAACTGGAAGCTCTTCGGCACAAATTCAATCGCGACGATCTCACCGCCGTCTTTATCTTTCGGGCGATAGGTGATAACGGCGGGAATCGGCGGTAATTTGGCGCCGCAGCCGAGCGGAATTTGCCAGGCGTCGGGTGTGAAAACCGCGATTT
>JBBQOA010000324.1:0-5592 GCA_038330465.1 Pyrinomonadales bacterium | reverse complement strand
ATCGAATCTTCGACCTCGACTTTGAGCGGTCCGGCAAAACCGACCGGGACTTGCACGACGCCCGTGAAATTTTCGATGTTTCCGGCAGTCGTATGCGGGTCAAACGAATAATGTCTGGTGTGTTCTAATTTTGCGCCCGTGTATTTTTCGACAAAATCCTGCCGCGCTTTGATCGCCGTTTCCGAATAATCATCCTGCGCGTTGCGCGGAATCCGCACTTCGAGCGTTTCGGTCTGCGCGATCGAATCTTCGACCTCGAATTTGAGCGCGCCGAACGGTTTTGCCTTGAAAGCGATATGGATTTTATGTTTGCCGTTTTCGAGATTGCCGATCGCGCATTTCACGGTCAGCACCTGACGGAGCGGAAACGCGGCATCGCGGACGGTTTCCGCCGCGACGAATTGCCCGTCGCCGAGATCGACCGAAATTTGCCCGAGCGGAACTTCGGTGCCGTCGATTTTGATGCCCGTCAACTCGGTAAATTCGCCGTCGCTCAGACGGTTTTTGAGCGCAAACTGCACGCTCTCGCCCGTGTTTTTCAGGCTGTTGTTCGTATAGAGTTGCCGCAAAAGCATACTCGGAATCGGAAAGAAACTCATTTTTGTTTATCCTTTTGATCGAAATGGAAAGCGTCTTCGGTGAATTTTACTTTTCTTGGACGGTAAATTCAAACTTTGACCGTCGTTAAAGATAGATTAAACTTCTAAGAATGAAAATCTACGGTGTAATCTTTCTTCTTTTGATGTTTTTCACAAATTCAAACGCCCAGTGGCAAAAACAAAATGTCGGGACAAAAGCGAGTTTGCGCGGGCTCGCGGTCGTCAGCGAAAAAGTGATCTGGGCGAGCGGGACGGGCGGGACGGTTTTGCGTTCGGTTGACGGCGGCAAGAATTGGTCGGTGATCTTAGTTCCCGATGCCGAAAAACTCGATTTCCGCGACATCGAAGCGTTTGACGCCGACACGGCATATATTTTGAGCATCGGGACGGGCGAGAGTTCGCGGATTTACAAAACGACCGACGGCGGAAAAAATTGGAAGCTGCAGTTTCAGAACACGAACCCGAAAGCCTTTTTCGACGCGCTCGCTTTTTGGGATAAAACGCACGGTATTGCAATGAGCGATCCGGTTGACGGGAAATATCTTTTGCTCAAAACTGACGACGGCGAAAATTGGACACCGCTTGGCACCGAAAATATGCCGAACGCGAAAGACGGCGAAGCGGCATTTGCGGCGAGCGGAACTTGTTTATTGACACAAGGAAAAAACAACGTCTTTTTGATTTCGGGCGGCACGGATGCGCGGGTTTTTCGTTCCGAAGATCGCGGGCTTAATTGGTCGGTTTTCGAGACGCCGCTCGTCAAAGGCACGGCGGGCAGCGGAATTTTTTCGATTGCGATGCGCGATTCAAAAAACGGCGTGATCGTCGGCGGAAATTACGAAAAGCCGAACGATATTACAAACAATCTCGCTTTTACAAGTGACGGTGGAAAAACTTGGAATTTATCGAAAGGTTTAAATGGTTATCGTTCGGGCGTCGCGTATATTGATAAAAAAACGCTTCTCGCGGTCGGCGCCAGCGGTTCGGATCTCTCAACGGACGGCGGAAAGATTTGGAAAAATCTCGATAAAGAAAATTACAACGCCGTCCAAACGAAAGGCAAAAAAGCGATCTGGGCAGTCGGCGCGAATGGTTTGGTCAGTGAATTCAAATCGAAATAATATGCACCAATTAGATGAAGTTACTGATTGTTATAATCTGACTGCCGAAGAATACACCGAGGCTTTTTACGGCGAGCTTGCACAGAAACCGCTCGACCGTTTGATTCTAAAGCGTTTTGCCGAAGAAAACGCGGGCAAAGGAAAGATTGCCGATCTCGGCTGCGCGTGCGGGCATACGACCAAATTTTTGTCTGATGCGGGCGCGCGGGCGATCGTCGGGATCGATCTTTCGCCGGAATTTATCAAGATCGCCGCCGGGCGTCACGCGGATATCGATTTCGAGGTCGGCAATTTGCTCGGTCTTGCCAAAGCCGACGAATCGTTCGCGGGCGTTCTGGCTTTTTATGCGATCGTTCATTTTAATTACACGGAAATAGGTCAAGCCTTTGCAGAAATTTACCGCGTCTTGCAAAGATCGGGGCAATTTCTTTTTTCTTTTCACGTCGGCGATCAAAAAACCGAACTGGACGAGTTTTTCAATAAAAAAGTAAAGATCACTTTTTACTATTTTGACCTTGATAAAATTCTTGAAGCGCTGAAAGATCAGGGTTTCAAAATCATCGACGCGCTCGTTCGTAATCCTTACGAGAATGCCGAATATCCGAGCAAAAGAGCGTATGTTCTGGCGGAAAAATAGTTTTAGAAATGTCAGATGAAAAACTGCAAAAACTGATTTATGATTGGGCGTTTCGCGTCGGGCGGGAAAATTCGGCGGTGACTTTGCTCGAAGATCCGCCGTTGCCGGTTTGGCTTTTGGAAAGCATCACGATTTACGAACCGTTTCGCGCGCAGGCGATCGCGGACGCGAAACTCTACTGGTCGATTCCGCTTCCGTTCGGTTTCGGGATGGAATTGTTTTTTCCCAAAAGTTTTGAGATCGCGAGTTTTCAAAACTGGCACGAATCGATTCACGAATTTTCGGCTGAGATGGAGTATTGCGAACGGATGGACGGAATGAATTGTTCGCGCTACGCCGTCACGCTCGAAAGGCTCGGGCGCGAATCGGGCGCGTGGAGGCTGATCGAGATCTTTAATGAAAAAGAGCGCGAACAAACGCAAAAAATGTTTCGGTTTTTCAAAGACCTGAACGCGAAAAAAAGCGCAGGAAAATAAATGCAATTTATGTGGTCTGACATTTTCGGTTCGATCGGCGTTGCGATAATAATTTTGACCTACGTCTTATTGCAGACCGAACGAATCAGAAGCGAAAGTCTGCTCTATTCGGTGCTCAACGGTCTCGGCGCCGGTTTGATCGTTTTTTCGCTTCTTTACAGTTTTAATTTTTCGGCTTTCGTCGTCGAATCTTTGTGGGTTTTGATAAGCTTATACGGAATCGGAAAATATTTTCTGAAAAGTAAAAAAAGTGAAAATGGGTAAAAAGTGAAAAAATATTTTCAATTAACTTGAGCGCCAACTTTTTCCCTTTAAATTATGAAATGGTTAATCGAAAAATCGAGATATTTGCCGGTCGTCAGCGTTTTCGGGATGCTGATCGGCGCGGTCGCTTCCGTTTATCTTGGCGCGATCAAGACCTTTCAGCTTTTGCAGACGGCTTTTCTCCATTCTGCCGAGGCTGAGCCGACGCTCTATATTTTGTTTGAAGCGCTTGACAGTTTTTTGATCGCGACGGCTTTGATCGTCATCGCGATCGCGCTTTACGAACTTTTTATCGGCGACCTCGAAGTGCCGGATTGGATGTTCGTCAAGGATCTGACCGAACTAAAGGCGAAATTTACCTTTGTCATAATTCCCGTAATGGCGGTAAAATTCGTGCAGAAGATCTTGAAATCCGAAAATGCGGTTGATGTTCTTTATTACGGAACGGCGATCTCATTGGTCGTGATCGCGCTGACGGCTTTCAATCTTGTCAGCATCAAGGAAAAACAGGTCAAAGAAGCCGAGAAGAAAAATGATGACAAAAGCGAAACGCGCGCCGAAGATCTGACAAATTAAAGGAGTGAATTTTTATGGATTTTAACGGACAAGACAATTTTAATAATCAAACCCCGATCGATAATTTGGTGCCCGACCGCGGCGAGATGGAATGCGAAGAGCTGTTTGCGCAAGCCGACAAATTGTTAAACGACGGCGTGGTCATCGATGCGGTCGATAAACTCTCGCAAATTTTGAAGAGAAATCCGCGTTTCGGCAAAGCCTATAATCATCTCGGCTGGGTTTATGAAACGAAGTATAAAAATATGCAGCGCGCCGAAGAATATTACCGCGCGGCGATTCAATATTCGCCCTACTACACCGCGCCGTATTTGAATTACGCGTATTTTTTGTCGAATCAGGGACGTTTTGACGAACTCAAAACACATCTTGACCGAACGTCGCAGATTCCGGGCATTGCCAAAGACACGATCGCCAACGAATACGCGATAATGTCTGAAATGACGGGCAATTTGCAGAAGGCGATCGAATATTATCAGCAGGCGGTGATCGTCACGCTCGACAGCGTCAAGCTCGATAAATATAAGGACGGAATCGACCGCTGCAGAAAGAAACTGGAAATTCTGAATCCTTCAAGCAGTTTTTAGTTCGATAATACGGTTTTTGGTTTTCGGTCTTTGAAAAATCGAAAACCAAAGACCGAAAGCCAAAAACCAAAATGCAGCAATTTACCAGCATTCCATTCAAAACCGAATCGGGTCTGTCGCAGATTGACGGAATGAGTAAGTTTTCGTCCGCCGGCATCGTTCTCGAATTTGAATCAAAACTTTTCGGGCTGATCAAAAGCGGTGTGAAAGAAATTCGTCTGCCGCTTGCCGAGATTCTCGACGTCAAATTCCGCAAGGGTTTTTTCCGATTCTTCGCAAAGATCGAGATTCGTCTAAAAAACTTCGCACTGCTCAGCGAACTGCCGAGCAAAGACGGCAAGATCTCTCTCAAACTCGTCCGCGACGATTTCGAACGCGCCCGCGATGTCGTCGCGAAAATGCAAAAAGACCTCACCGACCACCGCGAAAATCTTCCCCCGACGCACACGCCCGTCAGCGTTCTCTTTGACGAATCGGAAGCGGAAACGCAGGAATTGGACGAAGGCAACAAATAATCATTCAAGCGCATCTTTTCGGCAGGGAGAAACGCCTTATGAAGATAAAATTAATCAAAATTTCGATCGTCGCGGTCGTTGCGGCAATCGGTTTAACGGGCTTTGTGTTAATGCCGAAATCCGAAATGCAGACCTTGAAAACGATCGAAACGCCCGCCAAAACAATCGAAGGGAAAGATGAAGTCGCGGGCTACAAAGATTGGACAAAGGTCAACGAAAAACCGGAATATATGGCTCCTCGGGTTTCTGCAATGTGTGCCATGCCAACGCAAGCGCAAATAGATGATGAGTCAAAAAATCCGCATATCAACAAATTCATCAATGTTTATGTCAATGCGATCGGCAAAGACGAAATGCTCACGAAAAAGAATCCGCAGTTTCCGGTCGGAACGGTTGTCGTCAAAGAAAAACTCGCCGCGCCCGAGAGCGAAACGCCCGAACTTTTGACCGTTATGATAAAACGCGAAAAAGGTTTCAATCCGGAAGTCGGCGATTGGGAATTTATGACCTTAAACGGCGCGGCAACCGAAGTGACGGCAAAAGGCAAACTCGAAAGCTGCGGGTCGTGTCATCTCGGTTACAAACAAAACGATTTTATTACGCGGACTTATCTGCCCGAAGAGTTTAGGCGGAAATTGAAATAATCAGGATATCTAGAAAAAGCCGAAGCAAATTTGAATAAAGGCGGCGTTTCGTTTTATGAGCAAGAAAACCAATGACGAAACCGAAATGCTTGATGAATACGATTTCACGAACGGAGTTCGCGGAAAATATGTTGAACGCGTGATGAATAGAAAAAATATAATCGTGCTCGAAC
>JBBQOA010000323.1:0-5601 GCA_038330465.1 Pyrinomonadales bacterium | reverse complement strand
GCCCATCGCGGTCGAATCTATGATCGGAACCGCATCGATTTTCGCCGCGTCTTCAGATTTGTTTTCGGGTTTCTGAACCTCTTTCCAAGCTTTATAATTCGCGACTTTTTCCAGCATCTCGTCGCGCTTTTTGGTGTTTTCACTTGTTTGCGCTTGCGTTTTATTGTTCGAAAACAAAAAGGCGCACGAAGCAAAAGCCAAAAAAGCAAAGACGGCGAAAAGTTTGATTTTCAGCATTGAATTTTTCTCCTTTGTTCTGAAAAGATGCGCTCTCATTGATGATAGTTGCTTTGCGGCGATTTTATCAATAGGTTTTGCAAAACATTTTGCTGAAATCGCCGTATAAACCATGTTTGTAAAATAAATCCCGCAAGAAATTTTCAAAAGGACAAAATATGACACGAAAAATCTTTATTTTTTCTGCTTTATTTCTATTTGTATTCCTAACACAAATTTTCGCAACTCCTTATCTGACCGAGCCTTCGATCTCGCCTGACCGCAAGGAGATCGCGTTTGTTTCGGGCGGCGATATTTGGACGGTTTCCGCGTCGGGCGGAACTGCCGCGCTGCTTGTTTCGCATCCGGCGACCGAATCGAAACCGCTTTATTCGCCCGACGGACGGCGGCTCGCGTTCGTTTCAAACCGAACGGGCGGCGGCGACATATATATTTTGAATCTTGAAACGAACGATTTGCGGCGGCTCACTTTTGACGACACGAATGACCAGCTCGATGCGTGGTCGCGTGACGGAAATTGGATCTATTTCTCTTCGACGAGCAAGGACATCGCCGGAATGAACGATATTTTTCGCGTCGCAGCTTCCGGCGGCACGCCGCAGACAGTTTCGGCTGACCGCTACACGAACGAATTTTGGTCAACCAATCTGGCGGACGGTTCGATCCTGTTTTCAGCGCGCGGAATTGCTAACGGGCAATGGTGGCGCAAGGGGAGAAGTCATATCGACGAAACCGAGATCTGGCAGAAAACGGGTGAAAATTACACAAAACTGGTTGACGCCGGCGCGAAACAACTGTGGGTGATGGCGACCGCCGACGGCAAACAAATGTTTTATGTTTCCGACCGCAGCGGCGCGCAAAACATCTGGTCGCAAGCAAAAGGCGGCGCGGCGAAACCATTGACGAATTTTACCGACGGGCGCGTGCTTTGGGCGAATCTTTCATACGACGGCAAAGAGATTGTTTTCGAACGCAATGCGCGCATCTGGAAAATGAATACGGACGGCGCAAAGGCGGGCGAATTGCCAATCGTTTTGCGCGGGACGGCGGCGAATCCTTTGACCGAACGCGTTAATCTTTCGACGCGGATCAGCGAGCTCGCGCTTTCGCCCGACGGCAAAAAGGTCGCGGTCATCTCGCGCGGCGAAGTTTTCGCGGCTTCGGCAAAAGACGGCGGCGAAGCGGTTCGCGTGACAAACACCGCCGCGCCCGAATCTTTCGCGGCGTGGTCAAACGACAGCAAAAAATTAGTTTACGCTTCGGAACGCGACGGCGCGATGGCGCTCTTTCAATACGATTTCGGAAGCGATACCGAAACGCAATTAACAAAGAGCGCGAACAATGATTCACTGCCGGTCTATTCGCCCGACGGAAAATTTATCGCGTTTATCCGCAATGCGCGGGCAATGATGATCTATGATGTTGAGAAAAAACAGGAACGCGAACTTTGCAAACTTTACACGGACGCGCCGCCGCTGCTGAGCGGCAACAGCGTCGTCTGGTCGCCCGACAGCCGTTGGATCGCTTTTACGAATGTTTCGCCCGCGACGCGTTCTTACACGAATGTTTCGGTCGTTTCCGTCAGCGGCGGCGCGGCGCGTCCCGTAAGTTTTCTGGCAAATTCAAATACCGGATCGGTTTCTTGGAGCCCGGACGGTTCGTTTATTTTGTTTGACACTTCGCAACGCACCGAAGACGGATCGCTCGCCCGCATCGATCTGAAACTGCGGACGCCGAAATTCCGCGAAGATCAATTCCGCGATCTTTTCAAGCAGGAAAATCCGAAAGACAAACCGCAGCAGCCGACGACCGCTTCGCCGTCGCCGCAGCCGTCACCGTCGCCGCAACCTTCGCCTTCGCCGACGGCTTCGCCCGAAAAAAAGGACGATGAAAAAAAGACGGAAATTGTTTTTGAAGAAATTCGCAAACGCCTCAGTCTGATCCCGACCGGCGTCAGCGTCAACGGTCAGGTTTTAAGTCCCGACGGAAAAACCGTTCTCGTTCTGGCATCGAGCGAAGGTCAATTTAATCTCTACACGATCGCGCTCGATGAATTGGCGACCGACCGGTCGGCGCGGCAGCTGACCTCGACCCCGAATTTTAAATCGAACGCTCAATTTTCGGCGGACAGCAAGGAAGTATTTTATCTCGAAAACGGTCGTGTGAATATCGTCAACTTGGACAAACGCGAAGTTCGTCCGCTTTCGTTAAATCTCGAAATGAACGTCGATTTCGCGGCAGAAAAAATGGAGATCTTCAAACAAGGCTGGCGATATATGCGCGATAATTTTTATGACGCGCAATTTCACGGCGCCGATTGGAACGCGGTTTACGCAACCTACGAACCGCTTCTCAAAGATGCGCGAAACCCCGACGAAATGCGCCGTTTGATGAATTTGATGGTCGGCGAACTGAATGCTTCGCACCTCGGCGTTTTCGGCGCGGGCGGATTTACGCCAACGCCGATCGGCAAATTGGGTTTGCGGTTTGACCGCAGCGAATACGAAACGAACGGACGCTTAAAGATCACCGAAATCATCACGCTCAGTCCGGCTGACGTCGCCCAAAATATCAATGTCGGCGATTATCTTTTAACGGTTGACGGCGTGAAAATTGACGGTCGCACGAATCTCGATGAACAGCTTGAAAACAAGGTCGGCAAACGCGTCGTGTTGAGCGTTTCGGCGGCGGCGGACGGCGCGAACAAACGCGAAACGATCGTCAAACCGATCTCGACCGGCGCCGAAAAAAATCTCTTTTATCGCCAATGGGTCGAAGCAAATCGCGATTATGTCGCCAAAGCGAGCGGCGGCAAGCTCGGTTATGTTCATCTGCCCGATATGTCGCAAAATTCGCTCAATCAACTTTATATCGATCTCGACGCGGAAAATCAGTCGAAGGAAGGCGTCGTCATCGACATTCGCAATAACAACGGCGGTTTTATCAATCCGTATGTGATCGATGTTTTATCGCGGCGCGGTTATTTGACGATGAAGGAGCGCGGTCTGTGGGACGTTCCGGCGCGTTCCGCGCTCGGTCAGCGCGCGCTCGAACGCCCGACGGTTTTGGTCACGAACCAGCATTCTTTGTCGGACGCGGAAGATCTGACCGAAGGCTATCGGTCGTTAAAACTCGGCAAAGTAGTCGGCGAACCGACCGCCGGCTGGATCATTTTCACGTGGAACACAAATCTTTTTGACGGGACGACCTTTCGTCTGCCGCGCCAGCGCATTTTGGGCAGCGACGGCAAGGATATGGAGCTCAATCCGCGACAAGTTGACGCGCCCGTCACGCGCCCGATCGGCGAAAGCCTGACCGGCAAAGATTCGCAGCTCGACCGCGCCGTCCGCGAACTTTTGGGGAATTAAAAGGGTAAAAGGGTAAAAGGGTAAAAGGTAAAAAGCTATTGTATAGATACGCCAACTTTTACCCTTTTACCCTTTTTATGCCTCGGCGACGAATAATTTGAGTTCTTCCGCATCATGCGGCTGCGTGATCAATCCTTCAAATTTGAAGCCGATCTTTTCGAGCAGTCTGCCCGAACTTTCGTTATCCAGCGTGGTAATGGCGAGAACGCGGTTCAAACCCAAAACTTCTCTGCCCATTTTCATCACGGCGGCGGCGGATTCAAAGGCGTAACCTTTTTTTTCGAACTGCGGCAGAAACGCAAAACCGATGTCGGCATCGGGCAAAGTATCGCGTTTGACGAAACCGCAAATGCCGATCACCGAATTTTGTATTTTAGATTTTGGATTTTGGATTTCTTGTGAAACAGATTCCGCTTTTAATTCAACGGCGTAAAGCCCGAAACCGTTTTCCGCGTAACTTTTTTGGTAACGGCTTTCGATAAATTCACGCGATTGTTCAAGCGTTCTGACATTTCGGTCGCCGATATATTTGATAAACGACGGCTGATTGAGCAAGTCAAGCATAAACGCATCATCGCTTTCGACGATCTCGCGCAAGATCAGGCGTTCGGTTTCAAGAATTTTCATTATATAAGCGAGGTTATTTTTGCTTTTCTTCAAAGACGCTTAAATGAACATCCTTAAGCTTATCTTTGCCTTGTTCGTCTGTCATTACGACAAGATTTGTGCGGGCTTTCCATACTCCGAGCTCAACCTTTTGCTGAAGATAATAAGTTTTCCCCGCTTCAACGTTCAATTTCAGATAATCTTGGTTTTCCGATTCCGAACAAAAATAATGTTCGCCCGGCTCAAGTGTAAAAAAGAAATAAGTTCTTCCCCGATTTACACCTTTCCATTCGCCGTCGGCGGCTAGTTTGGAATGAATTTTCATACCAAAAATGGTCGGTCGCAAAACGTAAATGAGCGCCTTGTCGGTCGGCGCTTCGGGTGTCGGATGTTGTTTCTTATCGGTAGAGGCTTTGTAATTGACCCTCTTCGTTCCGCAAGCCTTTAGTTTCTCTTCTTTTGATTCCTGCCCGAATACTTGAACCAAAGACAATATTAAGACCACTAAAAATAAGCTTATAAGTTTGTTTATTGACATTGATTTGATCCTTTTGTGTCAGATAAAAATCAGGAAAAACTATTTTCCGAATCCAACAACATTCGCCTCACCGCTTTCAGTTTGCTGTCTGGCGTGATAACTGCTTCGCGTCAGCGGTGAAGATTCGACATGTTTAAAACCTAAATCTAAACCGATCTTTTTCCATTCGGCGATTTCTTCGGGCGTTACGTAGCGCTCGACGGGCAGACGACGTTCATACGGCTGCAAGTATTGCCCGATCGTCATAATGTCGCAGGAAACCTTGCGTAGATCTTTCATCAATTCGACGACTTCTTCAAATTCTTCGCCGAGTCCCGCCATAATCCCGCTTTTTGTTTTCATACGCGGAAACTCGGTGTCGCGGAAATATGCGGCGCGTTCGAGTAATTCGAGCGTCTGCGTATATTTCGCATCGGGACGAACTCTCCGGTAAAGCCGCGCGATCGTTTCCGTGTTGTGATTCAAAACTTCGGGACGCGCCGCGAGAACCGCGTTAAGTGCGTCTTCGTTACCTTGAAAATCGGGAATCAAAACCTCGACGCGGCACGTCGGATTCATTTCGTGAACTTTATGAATCGTTTCCGCCCAATGCGCCGCACCGCCGTCCGGCAAATCGTCACGATTGACGCTCGTGATAACGGCGTGTGCAAGATTCAAATGCGCGACCGCTTCGGCAACATGCGTCGGTTCCAACGGGTCGAGATCCATCGGTTTGCCTTTATTGACGGCGCAAAATCCGCAATGGCGCGTGCAGGTATCGCCGCCGAGCATAAATGTCGCGGTTTTGTCTGTCCAGCATTCAAAAATGTTCGGACATTTGGCTTCCTGACAGACGGTGTGGAGGTTGAGTCC
>JBBQOA010000322.1:0-5627 GCA_038330465.1 Pyrinomonadales bacterium | reverse complement strand
AAGATCGCCGATTTTCCGCTGCCGTTATTGGAGATCACGCCGCGTTTTGCCGCGAGGACGATCGAAGCGGTTTCGTTGACATCGAGATTCGGATTTAGAACGAGCTTTCCGCCCTGCAATTCTTTGGCGGCGATGTTCATTCCGATCGACGAATCGCCGGGGCTCGAAGTGTAAACCGGGACGCCGTATTCATAGGCGACGGCGAGCAGCGATTTGTTTTCGAGCCCGAGCGCGCGGCTTCGCTCTAAAATATATTTACCGCAGAGGTAATGAAATTCCGCCGAACTCATCGTTTTTTGAAATTCGTCGTGTTCGATAAGGCGACGGAAAAATTCGTCGGTGTCGAGCAGGACGGAATAATCAAAGAAAATATCGAAGATGCGGACGACCTCTTCGTCGCGCAAAATGCGGTCGTCGAGTTTCGCGTCGCCCTGATGAAGCGAAAGTCCGATGCCGAAATGCGTATCGTGATAAAGATTTGCGCCGGTCGAGATGATCCAATCGATAAATCCGGCTTTGATAAGCGGGATCAGCGCGGAAATTCCCAAACCCGCAGGCGTCAGCGCGCCGGTCAGCGTAACGCCGACGGTCACGTCCGGTTCGAGCATTTTCCGCGAAAAAAGCTGGCACGCTTCACGGATCCGCGCCGCATTATACGCCATAAAAGATTCGTCGATCAGATCGGCGAGCGCCGTATTTTTATCGATCGGCGTCGGGTCGATTCTTTTGCCGCTTAAAAACTTACTTTTCTTTTTTGCCATAGTTAAAATTTATGATTTCTTCTGAACCGCTTTGAGAAAAATATCAACATGCTCAACTCTTATGTTCTTTCCGTCTAAATCCATAGTGACAGCACGTCCGGTTTTCTTGATTGAATTGTCAACAAAAAGAAAAACTACTGTAAAACCTACAGTATTACCTTTTCTACCATTTAAAATTCCATAAGCCTTTTTTTGTAATGTATTATGTCTTTCCTTTAATATTTCTTCGACATCAGAACTCCATTCAATTGATTCAAAAACGAGGTTTTTCTTGTCAGACATTGCCGGTAAATCAGTGTATCCGTTTTCAATAATAAAATTTTCAGCGATTTTAATTGCTTCTGTTTCAGTAATATTTTTAGTCTGACCTGCAACAAATTGAGAATAAACACAATTTGCCGACAAGAGTAAAACACAAAGAAAAATAACCGTTCTCATACATTTCTCCTGCAAGTTAGGATTCGTCCACCGTTTTGTCCAAACAATCCGGACACAAACAACTCTGAAAATCTTCCTGCAATTTTGCCAGGGTTTCTTTACTTAAATCAATTTCGAAGCACCAGCATTTTTCGGCATTCGCGCCGCACGAAAAATCTTTGCCGCAGGATTCGCAAGTTTTTGTTGGCGATGAGTTTTTGGCTTTTTCGAGAAATATTTCTGACATTGTAAATTTATAAGATACAAATAGTTTGCCACTTAGTTTTGTAAAAATTCGCGATTATTTTTGTTTACCGGAAATTCTCATCGGTTAGCAGATTCGTTTGCTGCTTGCTTTTTTTGATTTTCTGTCAAACTAACAATCATTTTAACCGAAACAGGCAAAAAGTGCGTCTTAGCAAAAAATAAAACTCACCGATCGATTCAAATTTAACGAAAATCTTCGCGAAAAATGAATCGATGATGAGTTTTAACGGGGGATAAGCTTTGTTAATCAGCTCGTCAAAAATTTACCAGGTGCAGGAAAATGATGACGTTGATTGTTTGGCGTTTTCGATCGCTTGTTTGCAGGTCGTTGCCAGAGTGGCTTTGCTTGACGGATTGGCGGCGGCATCTTTGAAGGCTTTGCGCTGTGCTTCGAAAGCGGTTTTCATTCCCGGCGCGGCTTGCGGTGCTTTGGCGGTAATGCTTGTCAAACAAGCTTCATATTTTTTGATGTATTCATCGCATTCGGGCACGCCGACGCTGTCGCCGGAAGTCGCTGCGTTTGAAGCCGTGTTGGCAGCCGTGTTGGCTCCGCCGCAGTTCGCAAAAAGCATCAAGCCGCAAAGCAGCGCAAAAGTTAAAAAGATATTTGATTTTAATTTATTCATTTTAGTCCTCACAATAATTTTTTAGTTGAATTTAAAAAACCGAAAAGATTCGATTTTTTGTCGATTAAAACGATGATAAATGACAATTTAAAAAAATTCACCACCCATACAGGTAGTAATTTTCAAAAATTGTTACTTATATTTTACAAACAAAGCATATATCGGTTTTCTTATTCCGTAAAGTTTGGACAGAATGTGAAGAATTTGCCGTTTATTTTTTGATTTCTGCAGATTTATCAATTGAATCGTCGGAATTTGATTTCCGCAGACGAAGCAGACTTATCCGTTTTTCATCGGCTTTGAGAATTTCGATGTCGATTCCGCGCAGAATCAGTTTTTCGTTTTGTTTCGGGACATAACCGACCTCGCTCGTGACGAATCCGGCGATCGTCGTAAAATCGTCGTCTTCGATTTCGAGATCAAAAAGACGTTCGATCTTTCCGATCTCGGTCGAACCGAGCACGTCAAAAAACGTGCCGCCGCCGCCTTCGATGATTTCGATCACTTCTTCCTGTTCGGTATCTTCGTCCTCGATCTCGCCGACGATCTCTTCGAGAATGTCTTCGACCGTGACAAGTCCCGCGACGCCGCCGTATTCATCAATGACGATCGCGATCTGGACGTGATTCGACTGCATATTCTTTAAGAGTTCGGAAGCGGATTTTGTTTCGGGAATAAAAAAGACGGAGCGCAAAAATTTCTCGATCGTTTCGGATTCATTGCCGTCCGCCCACGCATTCAAAAGGTCGCGAACATACAAAATTCCTTCGATATTATCAATATTTTGACGATAAACCGGCAGGCGCGAGTATTTTTCGTAGATGATCAGATCGCGGGCTTGTTTGACGGTTGCCTCGATCGGGAGCGCGCAAATTTCGGTGCGCGGCGTCATGATTTCGCCGGCTTTTGTTTCCGAAAATTCGACCATCGTTTCGATCAGTTCGCGCTCGCTTCCCACGATAATTCCTTCGGCTTCGCCGACTTCCATCAAGGCTTGAAAATCATCCAAAGCATCTTCTTTTTCAGATTCGGTCGGCGGATTCGGTGAAACCGTATTTTCGAGCGAGATTGGGTTTTTGCCCTTAAACGAGGGCTCGACCGGATCGGCAATAAACGGCAAAATATCGTAGATCGGTCGCACGAACGGTAATAGAATGAGCAGTTTTTGCTCGGGGTTATGACGCGTTAAAAGCCACGGTATGATCTGGCGGAAAAAAACCGAAAATGATAAACCGATCAAAAGGGAAAAGATCAGCACTTCGGCTTTTCCCTGAAAAAAATTAAAGATGATAACGGTGACGAGCACTGAAAAAACGATCAGTAAGATCTGGATTGAAGCCGACAGCGCAAACCGGAAACGCGGACGGTTTTCGAGGATCTGACCTAGTAAGATGAAGGTCTTGTGGCGCGGATTTTCTTCCAAATCAGCCAACAATCGCCGTAGGCTGATGTCGGAAAGCTGCGAAAAAGCCATATCGATCGTCGCCAAAAAAACAAGGGCGAACAAGGTCAGAAGAGCGATGCTTATTTCGATTTTCATACTAAAACAGATGTTTATGGTAAATCGTCAGCACCGAAAAGTAAAAAAGACAATTCGTTACTTCGGAAAATCAAAATAATTCACTCGTTCCGGTTCGGCTCAACGCGTTATTTTCCGGCGTTTGCCGGTCCTTTTGCATAACTCGAATCGTATTCCCAGGGCAACCCGGCTTCGTCGTAAATTTTCTTTAACTCTTCGGGACTTTCAGCGATCTTGTAATCGCCGTCGGCATCGATAACGAGATATTTTTCATCGTCGCCGGCTTGTCTGCCGAGTTTGTAATCTTCATTAAGTTTCATTTGCTCGCCGGCTTTGCCGCCGGTATTGAGATCGTCCGCCGGAACCGGCACGGGTTTGCCGTCCTTGAGAACCGGTTTGCCCTCACCGTCGAGTTTGATGCGGAAATCGCCCTCCGCACCGTGCTGGAAAGGTCTCTGCGCGGGCGGAATATCACCGACAACCTCTTTATTCATTTCAGCGATCGTATCGACACCGTCGCTTGGGTTCGACATTTCGTTCAAATAAACCGGTTCCATCTCCTTCGTGTCGGGGTTTTCCATCTGAACGCGGCGATGAACGCTCTGCACGTCGTAATCGCCATAAAAGACGTTGCCCTGCTGATCGCGCAACACGCCCTTTTGATCGAAACGATAGCCCTGTGCTTCGAGATATTTGACGTTCTCTTTTTCCCAATCTTTCATCGGTTCTTTCGGGCGGACGACCAAACCCTTGATTTCCTCGGCGTAGCCTTCGCCTTTGGCAGTTTTGAGTTTGACATCGGGCGGTTTTGGCAAATGTCCGGCTTTACCCTGAAATTTGAGCGCTTCCGGATTGCTTACGCGAACGACCACCATCCGTTCCTGTTTCTGACAATGCAAGGCTAATTTCTCGATATGCTCGGGTTTCATCCCGGCTTTCTGGGCAATTTCGCGGAGACCTTTGCCGACGCCGCGCAGGAAACCTTCTTTTAATTGTTTGGCGCCGTTACGCGCCCGCGTGACGCCCTTCATAACGAAATCAGCGGCATCATCGAGCGTGTTTTTCAAATGCTTGGCGATCCATTCGATGACCTCGCGAACCATTCCCGGAACGCGGCGGTAAACCTGCGCGATATTTTCGAGCACTTCTTCGATCACCTTTTTGCCTTTACCGACGGCAATCGTCCCTAAATTTTCTAGTTTTCCTTTCAACTCTTCGAGCAATTTGAGGATCTTGGCGGCGGCGTCCTTTCCGTGTCCGTGAATCTTACTCAAGAATTCACGCAGAAAACGGATGACGTTGCCTTCGCCGACCGAGTTGAGCAACCGGATCAGTCGAGTCAGAGGAAGTTTTTTGGCGCCTCGTTTGATCGCTTCCCAGAGTGCTTTGGCGACGCCTTTGAGGACCGAGCCGATTTCCGGCACGCAGCCGATGATCGTGGCAACGAGCGAAAACCACGGCGAAAATTCGTTATATTGCCCGCGAAAAGTCAGCCGGTGCAGATTGGCAACGATATCACGGACATCGCCGACCTGATCGACCACCGGAATCAGCGTGACGACCGTGCCGAAACCGATTTGTCCGAAGCTCTGATCATCGGCAAAATCACCGGCGAGCGCAACTCCAAGCCATTTCACGACCGAGACGAACGTGCCGTCTTCCTCTTTGACTACGGAAGAATCGGGTGTCAGGTTATGCGGCTGCGGTTTATAATTCGGAAATATCTCAAACGGTTTCGGATCAGAACTGAAGAGAAACTTGACGTTCGTAACGTTTTCCGGCAAACCATCAACGCGGACGAAACCCAGATTGTCAAGACATCCGCTCGCCAGACTTTGATTGGTCGCGGTATTGAAAACCTTGTAGGACGCGCCGCTCACCGCCCGGCAGCTGTTATATTTGTAAACGAGTTCGATCCAGTTTTTGTTGGGACAGGTTTGGATCGAAGAAATCGGCTGCGATTGTTCGGCGCGGCTCGCCGCCGTTACCTGTTTTTTGATTATTTCGGCTTCTCCACTCATCCGGTTGCTCCTTCTT
>JBBQOA010000321.1:0-5651 GCA_038330465.1 Pyrinomonadales bacterium | reverse complement strand
CGAGCGCACCGATGGTGTTCAAAGTTCCGCTGTTCGGCGGATTCTGTGAAACGAGAATGTTGAGGTTCGAATCAATATCGTAAAGCGTCGTCGCGGTCGTCCCGACAAAACTGTTGGTGTAAGCCGCGCCCGTAATGGTCGGATCTTGTCCGGCGTTCGCGTCGCCCGCCGCATAGGCGAGCGTCCCGTCAACGACATTGGTGCCGTCGTTCGGATTGGCGCGCAGATCCTGTTCATTGTCCGAAACGATCCGGATGCGGTCGGCAACCGGATTAAAATCGAAACCGAAATTCGTGCCGTTGAGCGGCGTCGTCAAAGTTCCGGCGAACGCGGCGACTGCCGTCATTTTGTTGATCGTGTAAATGCGTCCGTTGCTGCCGAGCGCGTAAAGCTGTCCGGTCGCGGGACGAAAATCAATTCCCAAAACCGTTTCGCCGCCCTGCAAACCGGTGATCGTCCCGACGGTCGTCACCGTGCCGGGCGCGGTCGCCCCGAATTTAACGAGTTGATTGGCGCTCGTCACGCCATAAATCGTCGCCGCTTTGACCGTTGCCAATCCGCCGACAAAAAATAAAACAAACAAAAAAGGCATCGTCAAAATAAAGCTATGCCTTCTGAAAATCTCACTTAACATTTAATTACCCTCCCTTAATCGTAAATTCGGTAATAACGCAAATTTACCAAGTCATTTCGCGCCGTCAGCGCAAACAGTTGTTTTTTTCATTCGAGAAAAACAGAAAATAGTTTTCCTTATGCCAACGTATTCGCGCGATTTCCAAAATCGGATTCAGGAGTTTCGATTTTTTTTCAAATCGTTCAAAATGTTTCCGCAAGTGCGAATTTGCTTATGTTTTGCTATTGTTATTATTTCGGTTTTGACCGAAAATCGTGACAGCTATATATGAATCCTGAAAGAATTAGAAACTTTTCCATCATCGCCCATATCGATCACGGCAAATCGACGCTTGCCGACCGCATTCTGCAATTGACCGGCGCGGTCGCCGACCGCGATATGGAAGAACAATTGCTCGACAATATGGACCTCGAACGCGAGCGCGGAATTACCATCAAATCGCACGCCGTCCGGCTTGATTACAAAGCGAAAGACGGCAAAGATTACGTTTTAAATCTGATCGACACGCCCGGACACGTCGATTTTTCCTACGAAGTTTCGCGTTCGCTGTCGGCGTGCGAAGGCGCGCTGCTGATCGTTGACGCCTCGCAGGGCGTCGAAGCGCAGACTTTGGCAAACACTTATCTCGCGATCGAAAATGATCTGGAACTGATTCCTGTTCTCAACAAAGTTGATCTGCCGAGCGCCGAACCCGATCGAATTAAAGAGCAGATCGAAAACATCATCGGCTTGGACGCGAGCGACGCAGTTTTGGCTTCGGCAAAAACAGGTCTCGGCGTTGAAGAGATCCTCGAACAGATCGTCGCGAAAATTCCCGCGCCGCAAGGCGACCCGAATGCGCCGCTGAAAGCCTTGATCTTCGACAGTTGGTATGACTCTTATCGCGGCGTGATCGTGCTTTTCCGCATCATCGAAGGGACGATCAAAAAAGGGACGAAGATTCGTTTCTTCAACACCGGACGCGATTATCTGGTCGAAACTTTGGGCGTCAATCGTCCGCGCCCGACCCCGATCAACGAACTCAGCGTCGGCGAAGTCGGTTTTTTGACCGCTTCGATCAAAACCGTTGCCGACGTCCAGATCGGCGATACGATCACCGAAGCGGCGCGTCCGGTTGACACGCCGTTTCCGGGTTTTCAGGAAATCAAACCGATGGTTTTCGCCGGACTTTATCCGATCGATTCGGCGCAGTACGAAGATTTGCGCGACGCGATGGACAAATTGCGGCTCAACGACGCTTCGTTTTTCTACGAACCCGAAAGCTCGACCGCGCTCGGTTTCGGTTTCCGCTGCGGCTTTCTCGGGCTTCTTCATATGGAGATCATTCAGGAACGCCTTGAGCGCGAATTTGATCTCGAACTGATCACGACCGCGCCCGGTGTGCGCTACCGCGTGACGACGACCAACGGCGAGGTGACGGAAGTAGATTCGCCGTCGAAAATGCCCGATACGGGAAGAATTGATAAAATCGAAGAACCGTATATCGAAGCGACGATTCTCACGAACGACGCTTTTTTGGGCGGAATCTTACCGTTATTGGACGAAAAACGCGGCGTCCAGAAAAAGTTTGAATACGTCACGGAAAACCGTGTGATACTCGTTTATGATCTGCCGCTCAACGAAATTGTTTTGGATTTCTACGACCGTTTGAAGTCGGTTTCAAAAGGCTACGCCTCGCTCGATTATCATTTTTCGGACTATCGCGAGAGCAATCTCGTCAAGCTCGACGTACTTGTTTCGGGCGAGCCGGTCGATGCGCTCTCGCTGGTTCTGCACCGCAACACCGCCGAAGCGAAAGGCAAACTCGTCGTCTCGAAAATGAAGGAACTCATTCCCCGCCAGATGTTCGAAGTCCCGATCCAAGCCGCGATCGGCAGCAAGATCATCGCGCGCGAAACCGTCAAAGCAATGGGCAAAAACGTCACCGCGAAATGCTACGGCGGCGATATTTCGCGCAAACGGAAACTCCTTGAGAAACAAAAAGAAGGCAAAAAACGCATGAAAAAAGTCGGACGCGTCGAAATTCCGCAGGAAGCATTCTTGGCAGTTTTGAAGGTCAATGAAAGTTAGACGATTCTTTAGAAAATAGAAATAGGACGCGAGAAAATAGAAATAGGACGCGGCTTTCGGCGATCTTCGATTTACCCGTAAACAATGGATTTTCTACATAATTCGCTACATTTGATCGAGGATTATATGACCGCCTATGGTTACTGGGTGGTCTTTTTCGGCGTGATGCTCGAAAATGCCGGGCTGCCGATTCCGGGCGAAACGATCTTGCTCGTTGGCGGATATTTCGCATCGACCGGAGAGTTTAACCTCGTGCTCGTGATGGCGATCGCGGCGATCGGGGCGATCGTCGGCGACAACATCGGTTTTGCGGTCGGACATCATTACGGGCGCGGATTTCTGCTGCGCATCGGGAAATATGTTTTGCTGACGCCGGAGCGGTTTGCACATCTTGAGAATTATTTCAAGATCTACGGCAATAAAACGATTCTCGTCGCGCGATTTATCACCGGACTGCGCGTGTTTGCCGCACTGCTCGCGGGCGCCTCGCAGATGCGCTGGCGTGTCTTTCTCGTTTATAATGTTGCCGGCGCGGTTCTCTGGTCGGTCGTCATCACGACGCTCGGCTACGTTTTCGGGCAGAGTCTGCCGCTGCTCCTTAAATGGGTCGGACGCAGCGGCACGATCCTGCTGATCGCCGCGATCGTCATCGGCGCCGTCTCGTGGCGCATCTATCGCCGCCGCGTTGCCGATTAATATTCAGAAAGCAAGTTCGGTAAACTTCAGTTTGTCGCAAGCCGCGCCTGAAAGCGCCGCCAATTTAAGTTTACCGAATATCATTTATTTTCCAATTTATGTGCCGAAATATCAAACAATTACATAATTTTGCACCGCCCGCGACCGCTGACGAGATTCGGGCAGCAGCAGTGCAGTTTGTCCGTAAATTAAGCGGATTCAACAAACCGTCCGCCGCCAATCAAGCGGCTTTTAAAACGGCTGTTGAGGAAATTACGAAGGCTTCCAAAGAATTGCTCGCAGCGCTCGTCACCAACGCGCCGCCGAAAGACCGCGACGTCGAACGCGAAAAGGCGCGCGAACGCAACCGCATCAGATTTGGAGCAACGGATAACGGATAATTAAAAGCAAAAACTATCCGTTATCCATTATCCGTTATTAATTTATCGAAGGGTTCGAGATGTGTAAAAATGGTCGAATTGGGAATTTTGTCGGCGATCTCAAGTTCGATCCGGTCGGCGATCGCGTGAACTTTGTGGATCGTCCAATCATTCGGAAACAAAATATCAACATAGAAAAACTTTTTCATTCCCGCCTGGCGCGAGCGTAAATTTTGAAAGGCAATGCCGCTCGTTTCGGCGTGATCTTCTAAGATCAACTGGGCGACATTTTGAATTTCGGGCGCGACCGCCGTGTCCATCAAACCCAAGACCGAGCGTTTGATGAGGCTGTAACCCGTCCACGTAATGTTGACCGCCACCAAAATGGCGACGAGCGGATCGAGGATCAGCCAACCCGACAAATTAACTAACCCGACGCCGATCACGACGCCGACCGATGTCCAAACGTCGGTCATCAAATGATGTCCGTCGGCTTCGAGGATCAGCGCGTGATGGTTTTTTCCTGCCCTGATCAAAATTCGCGCGACAAACAAATTAACCGCCGTCGCGACGCCCGAAACGAGCAGACCGATGCCGAGCTGTTCTAAGGGCTGCGGCGCAAACAGCCTTTGAATCGCCGTGTATGTAATGCCGATGGCGGCGATAAAGATCAGCGTGCCTTCGATCCCGCTCGAAAAATATTCCGCCTTATCGTGTCCGAAAGCGTGATCTTCGTCAGCAGGCTGCGCGGAGATTTTGAGCATCCAGAGTGCGATGATCGCCGCCGCGAGATTGATCAGCGATTCGAGCGCGTCCGACAGCAGACCGACCGAACCCGTAAAATAATACGCGACCGATTTGAGCGCGATCGTAATGACCGCCGCCGCAATCGAAAGCCACGCAAAACGGCTGAGATTTTCTCTTTCCATCGCAGAAATTTTCACATAATTTCGCGCCAAATAAAAAAGCCGTTAGCAATTAACGGCTTTTTCACAGAATCATCGACAGACTGCCGCGCGATTCTTTAATTCATCTATTTCTTCGCGGATTTTGCCTTCGGACGCGCGACCGCATACATTTCATTTGCGATCCGGTCGCCCAAACCGTCTTTATACATATCAAAATGCGAACGTCCTTCGAGATATTCGATCTTTGCGTCGCTGCCGAGTTTTTTAAGCTCCGCGTCGAGCAAGCGAACGGCTTCGTCGAGATGAAAAGTGTCCGCCGTGCCGACCCAAATATGGAGCTTGCCTTTCAATTTCGGTCCGAGCGTCGTCCAATTGTCGCGCAAGACGCGCGAAATGTCGTATTTCTCCCAACTTTTGGCAACGAATTGATCGATGCGTCCCGTCTCGCGGTCGAAGATCTGCATCGGTTGCCCATCGTTCCCTTTCGGCGAAAAAACCGCGTCAAACGACGCGAACTGCCCGCCGTAATAGCCTAAAACTCGTTCCTGCTGCGCGTATTGCCTGACCGACATCAATTCTTTGCCGCCGAACCGCACGAGATTATAATCTTTTTGATCGTCGCCGTAATAAGCGTTCTGCGGCGGATATTTTGTCAGATCGGGTCCCGTAAACGAACGAAAATCGACCGGATCGGGCGAGGTTGACCACGTTCCGCCGAAAAAATCGGGATGCGTGATCATCACCCAGAGCGTTGACCAGCCGCCCGACGAATGTCCGGTCAAGAATCTGCCGCTCGGCGTGGCGTCCATCCGAAATTGTTTTTCAAGATAAGGAATAAAGTCTTTGACGAGCGCCGTTCCCCACGGTCCGTTGTTCACGGAATCGGCAAAAACGTGATGACCGAGCGGACAATTAGCGTTGAGAAAGACATAGATCATTTCGGGACGCTTGCCCTCGCTCATTTGCTTTAGCATCTCCGGCACG
>JBBQOA010000320.1:0-5677 GCA_038330465.1 Pyrinomonadales bacterium | reverse complement strand
GTCCTGATCGGCTAAAACTCGAATTTCCATCTCCTCGCCGCTTTGAAATGTTTTTTTCGTCAAACCGATCTTGATATTTGGCGCATTGCTGTCAACAACAAAGGTTTTTGTTTCTTCAAAGCCGTTGCCGTCTTTGTCGGTCAATAAAAGACGGCAATTATATGTGCCGTCCGACATCCAGCCGGGCGCGAGAAAGCGCGTTTCCCAAACGCCTTCGCTTTCTAAAAACTTGAGCGGCAAAGTTTCACCGAACGGCAACACGGCGAAAACCTGTTTGATCGAATCTGCGGTTTTGACGCGAATTACGGGATCGCCGGGCTGGATCAAGCGTGGACGCAGGAGCGCCCGCGGCGCGGCGATAAACGCCGTGTAAGGTGAAACGAGTTTGTATTTTTGAGAAAGCGCGATGATCTCGGTTATAAAATCTTCGCGTTCGCCGTTCAGATCGATTTCACGAACCAGCCAATCGATCCGCGCCCGCGCCCAAAGTCGCGGCAAATGTTCGTGAAAATCAGCAAATTCGGGCAATTCGACGGATTTCAGCAGATTTATTTGTCCGTCACCGTAATTGGCTTTGAGATTGACCGTTGCATTTTTCGATTTGCGGTAACGACCGACAAACGAAAAGCTCGAACCATTGAAACTATTTTCGCCGGTTGAATAAACTTCATAAAAATTATCGGCGGAATCCGCTGAGAAATTGAGATTTTCAATTGATTGACTGCCGATTTTGGCAAACAATATCGGCAAAACTGCTGAAATGTCTTCAGTTTCGCGCGCTTGCATATAAAAACCTTTGGTCTTTTTCGCAAGTTCATTGAAAAGCGTTGTGTCGGCATCGCTGCCAAGCGCGAGACCGTAAATATGAATGAAATTTTGCGACTTGTCGAAAATACTGAGAATCGCTTTTTTATCGGTCGTTTCGCGAGTCGGGTTCGCATCGGAAATCAACACGATCGATTTTTCACCGGCTGAAAATCGTTTGACGGCTTCAACAGTTTTTTCGAGCGTCTTTTTTAAATTCGTCCCGCCGCCAAGATTTGAATTTCTCAAAAATTGTCGTGCATTTTCGATATTTTCAGGCGTTGCCGAAAGCGGATCGGCTGAAAAAGCGACGGGTTCATTGCCGAATAAGACGAGATTAAATTCATCGTTCGGACTGAGATTTTCCAAAAAGAAATCGGCGGCTTCGACCGCCCGGCGAAGTTTTTCGCCATACATTGAAAGCGACGTGTCAACCACCAAAATGACGCGGCGCGGCGGATTTTGCGAATTTGAATTTTCGTTAAAAATCGCCCGCATTTCAAAGTATCCGTCGGCGTTTTTTTCAGCCAAAGCGGGATTGCGAAGCTCAAAGGCAGAAATTTGTTCGGGAGCGCGAAATGTAATAAACGAAAGCAGACTGGGGAGGGTTTTGATTTGATAATCGAACGAAAAATCGTTGTTCAAGCCAAAATCTTGCGCCGAAAAACTGCCGACAAATTCGTTTTCCGTTTGTTTTGTAATTTGAAGCGGGAAATTTTGCGAGTCGTAGTTTATCGAAAAAAAAGGAAATTCGCTGTAAGCGCATAAATTTAACGAAAAGTTTTCGACCTTTTGCGGCTCGCCGGATGAATTTTTTAACGGAAAAGTCAGATGCGAAGCAAAATTGTCGATCGGCAGATTTTGGATATATTCGATCTCGATTCGCTTTGTTCCAAATGGCGGAATCGGAAAAACTTTTGCCGTAAAAACCGTTTTCCCGCCTGTGTCGTCATCGGTCTGCAAAATTCCCGGATCGATTTGCTGTTGTTTGATCTCGCCGTAGATTTCATTGGCGCGGCGTTTTTCCATCATAACGCCCGGTATTCTGGTCGTTCCGTCCCACACTGCAAAATTCGAAACCGCCGCCGTTTCGGGCAAAGCAAAAACGAATTTTCCTTCGAGCGTTTGTTCGGTATGATTTTCAAAAATCTGGGTGACTTGAATTTTTGCAGTTTGATTATCGATACAAAGACTGACGTTCATTGTTTGGATCGAAAGCATTGCTTCGTCAGGCTTATTCTTTGGCATGGGAATCAGCACGCCAGTTTGGGCATTCGCAATCAGAGAGAGAAAAAGTATTAAACACAAACACAATAAGAATTTCATAATTAATTTTTGATCCAATAGTTTTTATTGATCCGGGCAATCCCGTTGGTTGTTCCAAAATAAATGTTTTCGCGATTTCCCGTAATCGCGAGAACCGTTTCCGATGGCAAAACATCGAAAATCCGCGACCATTTTTGAGTCGCCGGATCCAACCACCAAACGCCGTCGAGCGTGCCGACAAAAAGTCTTTCGCCATCAAAAAACATCGCGTTCGGATTGACGAAGTTTTTGCCGGTTTCAGATTCAAAACTGCGAATTTCGCCCGCTGGCAAAAGTTCGAAAATTCCGCCGCCGTAGGTGCCGATAAAAATTCGATCGTTGACCGAACAAAGTGCCGAAATCCAATTGTTTTTGAGTTCGGAATTCGAAGTTTTGAAAATGTGGACGACCTTCCCGTTTTCGATTTGCGCCAAACCGCTGATCGTCGCGACATAAAGCGAATTATTGACAAAAAGCGTCGAAAAAATACTGTTGCCCGGAAGTCCGTTGATCGTTGAAAAAATGCGGCGCGAATTTTTGTCCTCGAAATACAAACCTTTGGCGGTCGAAATTGCCGTAAATTGTTTTTTATCGTTTTGGAAAAGCGAAAAATATGAGACGGAATGACTTGGCAAATCGGCATTTATCGGGACAATAGTCGCGTTAAAATTTTCATCGAGATCGATCGCTCCGGCGGAAGTTGACGCGAAAATATGATTGCTTTCAGTCGTGGGCGTTAAAGAATTTATTTCACGAACCGTTTCCGATTCGAGATGTTTCAGTTTTCCCCCGGAGGCTGAAAAAACATCGATTCCGTTGCGAAATGTTCCGACCCAGACCCGATTGTCTTGATCTATTGTCAAAGCCGAAACTGTGTTATCGGTCAGTTCGTTTTCAGCCGAAACTTTCAAAAATTCGGTCAGTGAAATTCCGTCAGCGCTGGAAACTTTGTTTTTCCATACGCCATGATCGGATAAAAACCATATTTCATCGGCGAATTCGACAAATTTTGAAGATTGCAGATTGGCAGGTTTTTTCCGACCAATGATATTCAAACTCGAAGTCTCACGACTTGAATCAAAGGTGAAAATTTCTCCATCATCTTTGGTCACAAAAAATTGACCGTTTTCGATGATCAAACTCGAAAGCGAAGGCAGCGCGAACATTTGCCGAAAAACGGTTTGATTTTCGCTCAAAATTTCATCAAAAGAAGTTTGCAAAACGCCAAGATCCGTCGCGACAAATAGATTTTTACCAACAATCGCGGCGCTGATAATGCGGTTTGAAGATAAACCATCGGCGGAAGTGAAATGTTTCCAGATTTGATTTTTTCGAATCCAAAGTCCGTCAGCGAAAGTTCCCGCAATCAGGCAAGAATCGGTTTTCAGTAAAAATGTGAGATGTTCGATCGTTTTCTCAAAAGCTTTGATTTCAACGATTTTAGTGCCGTCAAACTCTAATAAACCGCCCGAAAATGTGCCGATCAGCAGCGTTTGCGAATCTGAAAAGAGTCCGGTGATTGTTTTTGTTTCGTGATTTTCGAGGCGGAATAATTCAAATTTCTCGCCGTCAAAACTGATTAATCCCTTTGATTTGGTACCGATCAAGAGTTTTGATTGAAAAATTGCAAGTGCGGTTAAATCGCTTTCGGGTAAACCGTCCAAAACGGTAAAATGACGGAGAATTTCGCCTTTTTCCGTGATTTGCAAAAGTCCGCCCACGGTCGCGGCAAAAATTGAATTTTGAAATTTTGCGATACTTTGGACGTTTTTTGTACCTTGAATAATTTGGATATTTTGATTGAAGTGAGGTGTGAGGCTGACTTTCGAAAAAGCAACGACGTTTTGTTTTGATTGTTGACGGCGTTCTGTTTCGAGAGTTTGTTCAGTTTTTTGGTAAATGAATCGGGCTTCGACAAACAGAAGCACAAAACCGCAAAAAAGAAACATTACCACAATAAAAAACGATAGTCGGGTTGGCTTTGACAGGTTGGCTTTGAAGAAGTTTTTGCGGTTAGCGAGAAATTTCATATTGCAATCATCCAATAAATTGATTGCAATTTAAACGTGTAAATAAACGGTCAATGCGAGTGTTTTCGCGGCGGGTTGGTTGTGTTGATTACCGATTTTAACTGTGGATATCCACAGTTTTTGAAAAAGATTTTCTTAATGTGAAGATCGTTCCCTGCGAACCGGCGGATGAATAGGAAAATTCCGCATCGATCAAATTGATGCGTGATTTGATATTTGAAAGCCCGCGACCTTCGAGTTTGAGGTATTTTTCAAAATCAAAATTTTTGCCGTCGTCTTCGATTTTGAGGTTAAATTCATGAACTCCACGTTTTTCGACCGTCATTTTGACTTTGGCGGCTTCGGAATGACGTGCGATGTTGCTTAAAACCTCCTGGGCAATGCGGTAAATTTGGATTTGTTCGGCATTTGAAAGCGACAGATCCTCATCCAAATTCTCCGCGCCAACGAATTCGTATTCGATGTTGGCTGCGCCTGCGGGAGTTTGCAAAAAATTGCTCAAAGCCCATTCGAGAGCCGCCGAAAAACCGATGTTTTCCAAAACCGAAGGGCTTAAATCTTCGCAAATCCGCCGAATTTCCTGCGACACATTTTCGATTTCAGCGCGGATCGTTTTCGAACTTTCGGTCGCTTCTTCGGAATCCGGCAGTTTATCGGTCAAAAGCTGTAAATGACGCAGATCGGCGAGAGTTTGATCGTGCAGATCGCGCGATATTCGCCGCCGTTCGCGCTCGGCTTCATTCGCCAGATCCAGTCGTGCCGCGTTGAGTTCGCGGTTTGTACGTTTGAGTTCGGAACTTTTCTGAAAAATCTTTCTTTGCGACAAAATCGCCCAAATTAAAGCGATCAATGCCAGTAAGAGCAGCACTGTCAATGCCAGCGTGATCCACGGAAACGGCGGTTTTTCGACTTTGAACCCGAAAATCAAAGGTTCGGAAACGATCAAATTTTTATCAAAAGCACGAATTTCAACCGTGTATTCGTCCGCCGCCAGATTGTCCATCAAAAACTGCGAGTCGCTGCCGAATTTTTTGCGGACAACTTCGTTTTTGTCATTTGTCAAAAGAAATGAATATTGAAACTGCTCGGGAAAAGTGCGGCTGTTGATCGCGGAAACTTCAACCGTCAGAGTGTTTTGCGGATATTCAAGAGTGATTTGTGATTTCAGTTCTTCGGCAGCGTGAAGGCGGCGGCTTAAAATTCTGGTCGGGACGAGCAGCGGCTTTGTTTTCGGCGTTTTGTAGCGAACGACGCCGCGCGTTGTACCGATCAGAAAAGTATCGTCCGATTGCCGGAAAACGCTGAAAACCTTTTGCGAAGGCAAACCTTGTTCGACATCGAGCCGCGAGAAAATCCAGCCGAAATTAGCGGTTTCGGCAAACCTGACGAGTCCGTTTTTTTCGGTTGCACACCAAACGCCGTTTTGATCGGATGAAAGCGCAATATCGCGCACGTCAAAAGCCGTATTGATCGGCGAAAGCTGACCGTTGCGGAATAGAAAAAGACCTTTTTCCGTGCCGAACCAGAGTCCTTTTTCG
>JBBQOA010000319.1:0-5693 GCA_038330465.1 Pyrinomonadales bacterium | reverse complement strand
CCTGCCAGACGACGAGCACGCCGTAGGTGGCGACCCGCGTCGTCAGCGGGACGATCGCCAAACGGCACGCTTTTTTTAATTCCGGTTCGATCTCAATGGCAATTTCGGCATTTTCGAGTTCGTTATAAATTGCCGACCGCTGTTTGGCGAAGGTTTTTCCGATAATTCCGAGATTCTTTTCTCGCGAAAACAATTCAACCGAACATTTGGCGGCGGCGGGTTCGAGATTTTCGCCGTTTTCGAGCCACAAAACCGTCTGGATGTTGCCGCCGACGGCGGTCGCCCGTTCGGTGATCTTTTTGAGCAAAATTTTCGGATCTTGAAATGAACTGAAATCGGCGTTCAGATCATAAACCGCCTGCAAACTTTCCCAACTCGCGCCGAGTTCCGCGAGCAATGCCGCTTCGTCGTCTTTTCCGGTCAAGTCATTTTTTGTCAGATTGATAATTTGTTCTAAGGTTTTTTTGGCGTGCGGCGCCGTTCGTGAGGCGCATAAAACAATTCTTCCAAGATTTTCGCCGTTAAATTCAATTTCCTGCTTAAAATGAATTCGCAGCCCGAACAAGACGTGATTCGAATCGGTAAAATTTCCGCATTGACAATCTTTTCCGATGACCGAAATTACTTTGCCCGAGGGCGAATAATAGGTAAATGACGCATCAGTCGAATTGATCACGGGTTCGATATATTTTTCCAGAGTTTTGGAAAACATTCTTTCGTTGTCTGTCCGATCGGAATCGGCAAACGGCAAATTATAATCTTTGATTTCGGTTAAATTTAAGGTTTGTAAACTCATCAGTTTTTTTTACACTTTCCGCTTAATTTAAGGTAATCGGCATTAATAGATTCAGACTTTGCAGAGTTCGGACGAGAGTTGAAGGCGCAATCGGTTTTGAGCATTGCGCGTCGGCTCCGGCGGCGCTCAATTGTTCGCTGATCCCTTCGTAAAGAGTTGCGCTGAGCACAATGACTTTGGCTTTTTTGTGGTTCACATCCGAACGAATTTCTTTGAGCAGATCAATTCCGCTCATATCCGGCAAACCGAGGTCGAGCAAGATCGCATCCGGATTATATGTGGCGAGTGTTTCCAAAGCTTTTTTTCCGCTGCTGGCTGATAAAATTTGGCAGCCTTCCTTGATCAAAATAAATTCCAAAAATTTGGTAATGTGACGTTCGTCTTCGATTATTAATATTTTTGTTTCCTTCATTTGTTTTTTTCCCCGACGGGTTCCCGACTTTTAGTAAATAGCAAGACTCATACCAAAGTGCCTCACTTTTTCAGCTCAGCCTAAACTCTGTGATTGCATTGTTTAGTAATTTCGGGAGAATATTATCAGAGTATTGGTGTGAGGCATTTTATAGCGAAAAACCGCTAGTGAGGCAAAATGTACAGGTGAAACGGTTTTGTCAATCGCTAAATTCAAGTTAAAATCTGACCAATGATAAAACTTCTCGCGCTCGATCTTGACGGAACATTACTCAATTCACGCGGCAATATATCCGTTGAAAATAAAATTGCGATCAGAAAAGCCGAAGAAAAAGGCGTTTTGGTGACGATCGCGACCGGCAGACGTTTTCGCGATGCGCGTCCCGTCGCGCTCGAGATCGAGTTTAATGCGCCGATCGTCACGCACAACGGCGCGCTACTTAAATTCGCCGAATCGCTCGAAACCGTGTCGTTTTCATTAATTACTAACAAAACCGTCCGCGAAATTTTGCGCGTCGGGAAAGAATTCGGCGGCGACGCGCTGGTTTCCGCCGATCCGCACGGCAAAGGAACGCTGCTTTACGACCGCATTTCGGACGAAAATCTGCCGCTCCGAAAATATATCGCGTGGTCGCGCAGCCTGCACGGTGACGACGCTGAAGAATCGGTCCGGCACGTCGAGAGTTTAGAGGAAATTTCACACGAAACGGAGGTCGTTCACGTTTCGTTTTCGGGTGGCTGCCGCGCAATGGCTAAAATGCGACGCGTTTTGGAATTGGAATTGAAAGATTCGGTCAATATTTTGGCGACCATTTATCCGCATCTCGATTTTACGCTGCTCGACATTTTGCCGCCCGATGCTTCAAAAGGCATCGGCGTCGAAAAATTGGCAGCGATTCACGGATTTTCGCCCGAAAACGTGATGGTTTGCGGCGATAATTTCAACGATCTCGAAATGCTCGAATACGCCGGCACGCCCGTCGTGATGGGCAACGCCGCGCCCGAACTGCTTGAAAACGAAAATTATCATCAAACCTTATCGAACGACGAAAGCGGTGTCGCTTTAGCAATCGAGCGGTTCATTCTTTGATTATGTTAAAAAACTGTTGTTTTCGATTCAAGCAAGCAATTGCCGAAGGAATTGGAAACTTTTCAAATTCAGGACATTACAAACGACTTCATTTCTTATTATAATCAATTAAATAAATAATTATTCAAGTAATTATCAATCATAAGGAGAACATTAATGGGAAACAGAATTGCAGTTTTAGAAACGAACAAGGGCACGATCAAATTCGAATTACTCGAAGAGGACGCGCCGAAGACGACGGAGAATTTTCGTCTGTTGGCGGAAAAAGGGTATTACGACGGTGTTATTTTTCACCGCGTGATCCGGAATTTTATGGTGCAGGGCGGCGACCCGCTCGGCGAAGGCTACGGCGGCGAATCGGTGTGGGGCGGAAAATTCGAGGATGAGATCAATAAATCGTCAACTCTCTATCAGGGCGGCTACGACAAAGGAACGGTCGCGATGGCAAATGCCGGACCGAACACCAACGGCTCGCAGTTTTTTATTATGCACATCGATTATCCGCTGCCGCCGAGCTATACGAAATTCGGGAAAGTGATCGAGGGTCAAGAAATCGTCAACGCGATCGCCGAAGTCGAAACCGATCAGCGCGACAAACCCGTTGATCCGGTCGTTATGGAAAAGGTCTTTATTGAAGAAGTATAAATGTGAAAAAGTTAAAAGGTGAAAGGCTGGAAAAAGTAAATTGTCTTTACTAAATAAAAGCTTTTGCACCTTTTCACTTTTTCCAGCCTTTCACTTTATGAGAGCAGTCATTCAGCGCGTTTCGCGGGCAAAAGTTACGGTCGGCGGCGACATTACGGGCGCAATCGGGCAGGGGATTTTGGTTTTGTTGGGCGTTTCAAAAGAAGATTCCGAAAAAGACGCGCTCTATTTGCTCGAAAAAACGCTTAATTTACGAATCTTTGAAGACGCCGCTGAAAAAATGAATCTCTCGCTTTTGGAAATCGCCGGCGAATTGCTCGTTGTTTCGCAGTTTACGCTTTACGGTGATGCGCGAAAGGGACGGCGCCCGTCGTTTATCG
Organism: Pyrinomonadales bacterium; assembly: GCA_038330465.1. Taxonomy (GTDB): domain Bacteria; phylum Acidobacteriota; class Blastocatellia; order Pyrinomonadales; family Pyrinomonadaceae; genus JAFDVJ01. The sequence continues at coordinate 2,371 of JBBQOA010000319.1, read as the reverse complement.
AAGCCGCCGCGCCCGCCGAAGCCAACCGGCTTTACGAATTATTCGTCGCCGAAGCCGGAAAACAATTGAAAAAGGTCGAAACCGGACGATTTCAGGCGATGATGGATGTCGAGCTCGTCAACGACGGTCCGGTTACGATCCTGCTTGACAGCCGCAAAAATTTTTAGAAAATCGTTATATTTGAAATTATGATTAAAAATCTTTCTCTTTTTATCGTTTTAGTTTCGCTCGTTTTCGCGCTTTCGTGCAACAACAACAGTAGCAACAAAAAAGCCGCGAATACCAAACCGGCGGCAAACGCCGATGTTAAAAAAGGCGTCACGCCGATCGCCGATAACGAAATTGCCGTGATCGAAATGGAAGAACCGGCTTACGGAACGATCAAAATCGAGCTTTATTCAAACATTGCGCCGAAAATGGTCGCGCGGTTCAAAGAGCTTGCCCGCGAAGGCGTCTATAACGGAACGAGCTTTCACCGGATCAATCAAAATGTCGTGCAGGGCGGCGATCCGCTTTCAAAGGACAGCGATCCGGACAATGACGGCTCGAGAAAATCCGACAAACCCGATGTTCCCGCCGAATTTTCCGATATTTTTTATGACACCGGAATTGTCGGCGCAGCGCGCGGTCAGGATGTTGACTCGGCAAATTCACAGTTTTTTATAACCTTGCAACGCCAGCCCGGTTTTGATAACAAATACACGATTTTCGGAAAAGTTATCGAAGGAATGAACAATGTGATGACGATTTCGGGTGTTCCGAAAGCAGGTGAAAAACCGATCGATCCCGTCAGAATTAAATCCGTCACGATTCAACCGAAATAAAATTTCTGCTATAATTTTTTTGTTATGCTCGCGTAGCTCAGTGGATAGAGTGCTTCCCTCCGAAGGAAGAAGTCGCAGGTTCAAATCCCGCCGCGAGTATTTTTTATTTTAAACTTCTCGTTTGGAATGCTGAAAATCACCAGCCGCGAAAATCCGAAGTTGAAACTCGCTCGCAAGGTGCGCGACGGACGCGTCAAAGATTTGATCTTTATCGAAGGCTTGCGGCTTGCCGAAGAAGTTGGGCGTTCGGATCTGTTGACGGAAGAAATTTTTGTTGCCGAATCTTTTGATAAAAATGAGCGGTCGGCGCTTTTATTACAAAGTTTTCAGCAGAAAAGTATCGCCATCAACGAAGTTTCCGACCGTCTCTTGCAAACGATCGCCGACACGAAAACCTCGCCGGGAATTGTTTTAATTTGCCGCCAACCGCCAACCGACAAACTACATTTTGAAGCCGGGTTTTCGATAAAATTTGGTCAGTTGCCAATCGTAGTTTTGCTTCATCAAATCAATAACCCATCAAATTTGGGCGCGATTTTGCGAACGGCGGAAGCCGTAAATGTTTCCGGCATCATTGTTTCGAGCAATTCGGCGGACGTTTTTTCGCCAAAATCTTTGCGGGCTTCGATGGGTGCCGGTTTTCGTTTGAATCTTTGGACAAACGCCGATTTTGAAGAAATTTCGGTTTGGTCGCGCGAGCAGAACCTGATTACGACGGCGGCTGACATCAATGCCGAAAAAACCTACACAGAAATTGATTGGAAGCTGCCGCGTCTTTTGATCTTCGGGTCTGAAGCGCATGGTTTGAGCAACGAAAGTCGGGCAAAAATCACAGAACAGCTTGTTATTCCGATGGACAACCGCGTTGAAAGTTTGAATTTAGCGGTTTCGTGCGGAATTATTTTATTTGAAGCCAAAAGACAGGCAAAATTTTAGGGTTCACTTTTTCAAAAAAGTGAACCCTAAATTCATGGCAGATTTTTTACTGAGCATTGGTCGGTGCGCCGCCCGGTAAATTCGGTTTCGAATTGCTTTCCGAATTAGGCGGTTGGCTGTTTTCGCTGCCTTCAAAAAATTTCATCTCTTTTTCAAACGCCAATTGCGCCGCTTTGTCTTCCGAGATCGCCAAACCGATCGTAATATCCGAAGTCAACACGGCTTTATTAGCTGTTTCGGCATACTCATTAAGTTTGTTTCGGGCTTCGATAAATGATTTTTTCGCACCTTCGTAATTTTTGCTGAGAAGCTGCGCTCTTCCTAAAAGATAATTATCCGCGGCATCACGATTTTCTATTTTTGAATACTGATTGATCAAAGCACTTGGATTTGCATCAACCTCGCGTCTAACTTTTTCGAATTCGGCGAGCTGCGGATTTGAGGATTCCATTTTGTTGATCGGGGTAACCTCGGGCGGTTTGGAATTCATCATCAACCAAACATAGTATCCGGCAACTCCCAAAATCGCGCCGATCAGCAGCAATAACAACGATGACAATAGTTTACCGAAAAATCCGCCGCCGCTTTTCGCCTCAGATTCATACTGCGTA
>JBBQOA010000318.1:0-5697 GCA_038330465.1 Pyrinomonadales bacterium | reverse complement strand
AATGCCGCAAAACGGCGGCGTCATCATGATCAATTTTTACCCGTCGTTTCTCGACGCGCGCACCAACAAAGAAGAAAACGAACGCAGCGCGAAACTGAAACCGCAAATCGACGCGCTCAAGGCGCAATTCAAAGACAACCCGAAAGCCTACAACGAAGCCGAACGCAAGCTTTTCGCGGAAAACCCGATCTATATCGCGCCCTACACGCGGATTGTTGATCATATAGACTACATCAAAAAAGTCGCCGGCATCGATTACGTCGGGATCGGTTCGGATTTCGACGGCGTGCCGATGCTGCCCGACGGTATGAACGGAATGGAAGACCTCGTGCTCGTCACTTACGAAATGCTCCGGCGCGGTTATACCGAACAGGAGATCCGCAAGGTTCTGGGCGAAAATTTCCTCCGCGCCTTTGCCAAAGCCGAACAGATCGCGCGCATCAACACGCGCAAGATCAGCGGCGGCGGCAGTTTGATGAAGATCGGAAAATAATATGAAGTTAATTTTATTGTCATTATTGATTCTGAGCGCGTTTTCGGGTCTTTCATATGCCTGTCCGACGACGGAATCGGGCGTTCCGCCGTGCGCTTACTGGACGCGCGCCGATGCGGTTTTTCTTGGCAAGATCCTAACGGTCGAAAAGGTTTCGAGCAGTGAAGATTTGCCCGCCGGCGCGCGCAAAATCCGTTTTCAGATATTGCAAAACTTCAAAGGCGCGGACAATCCGACCTTTGCCGTGATCACGAAGAACGCGAAAACCGACGGCGGTTTGACCGCAAAAAAAGGTGAAACGTGGATCATTTACGCGCGCAACGATATTGTCGTCAAATCCTTCGCCGAATTTCGCGGCGTCAGGATCGAACCGAAGGAAACGAGCGGCGAACTCGAAATCCTGAAAAATATCATCAACGGAAAATCCGGCGCGGCGATTTCGGGACGGCTTGCCGGAAAAGGCGGAAAATATTCTTTTGCCGAAGCCGAAGTTTCGATCGAAGGCAAAAATTTCCGCCAAACCGCGAAAACCGACGCGGACGGCGCGTTTAATTTCGATCTTCCGTCCGAAGGCAAATACAAGGTCGTCATCAAATTTCCCTTTCGCGCCAAGCTCGTCTGGGACGAAGCGCTTCTCGGCACCGCTTTCACCGAAGGCGACCCGAGCATTTTCAAATACGACGTTTCGCTCAACGACGGCGATTGTCATTTCAGTTTTTTTGAAGTATCAAAGAAATAGTTTGACGATAAAGCGATATGCCGTTCGAGAATTTTTACAAAAAAGCCGACAAAGAAACTAAGCGCCATTGGAAATCGGTGGTTTCGACATTTACGCTTTTGGCGGTCGTTTTTATTTCCCTGACTGGACTATATTCGATCTGCGAAAATCGGATAAATGATTATTTCAAAGAAAAAGCGCGAATCGAACGGCTTGACGCGCTTTGCAAAAACTTGCCGAAACCCGACCTGTTTTATCTCGTAACGCGAGAAAAGCCCGTTAGTTACAACACTGACGCGACTGAGATCGTCTATCATTATCAAACTGAACGTGACCCAAAGGTCATCATCCCGCAATTTATCGAATGGTTCAGTGCAAACGGCTGGAAACGGAAATCGGATAACGAATTGATTTTTACCAAAGACTTACAAACGATTTCCTTCACGAGCAGCGATAATTTTTATTCGCATTACGATATTTATTGCTATGAAGATGAAATATCATTCGGAATTTACGATTGATGAATTGCCGTCTGTTTATGTTCCAAGAAACATAAATCTAAAAAAATGATTTTCGGGTTGTGCCCGCTGATGTGCGGAAAGGCTCTGCCTTTCCGACTAATTTTTCAATCATTCTTGAGGCTGCGCCTCGAGGCACAGCCTCAAGAATCTATAAATCAAACGACGGAACGGCTGAGCCCTTCCGCACATCGGGCGGCAGAGCCGCGATTCTCGGATTAAATTTCAAACATCAATCGTCAGCTCAAGCAAAACCTTCCAATTTACCGCAATCCTTAATTTTTAATTCTCAATTCTTAATTTCCGCCGAAAATATGGTAAAAATAGAGAATCTTCTTTTTTCTCTATGCTCAACGGAAAAAAAATAATCGTCGTGATGCCGGCGTATAATGCGGCGCAGACGCTTGCGCAAACCGTCGCCGAGATTCCGCGCGAGATCGTCGATGAAATTCTGCTCGTCGATGACGCGAGCGCCGACGAAACGGTCAAGCTCGCGCGTGAACTGAATTTAACGGTTTTTCAGCACGAACGAAACTTTGGTTACGGACGCAACCAGAAAACCTGTTATCGCGAGGCTTTGCAGCGCGGCGCAGACATCGTCGTGATGGTCCATCCCGATTATCAATATTCGCCGAATCTGATCGTCCCGATGGCGGGAATGATCGCCTACGGCGAATACGACGCCGTGCTGGGTTCGCGCATTCTCGGCAATGGCGCTATTCAAGGCGGAATGCCGGTTTACAAATACATCGCGAATCGTTTTTTGACGCTCGCGCAGAATATTTTGATCAGCCAGAAACTAAGCGAATATCACACGGGTTTTCGCGCTTTCCGCCGCGAAGTGATCGAGCAATTGCCGCTCGAAGAAAACTCCGACGATTTTGTTTTCGACAATGAAATGATCGCGCAAGCCGTTTTTTTCGGCTACCGGATCGGCGAAATTTCGTGCCCGACGCGCTATTTTGAAGAAGCGTCGTCGATCAATTTTTCGCGGTCGGTCAAATACGGTTTCGGCGTTCTCGGAACGTCGCTGAAATTTCGTCTGCATCGCTGGAAAATAGTCAAAACAAGGCTTTTTCGCGCGCGTGGGCAGCGACTTTTGCCGAACTATTACCAAGAGATCGAGAATGACTCTTTAACTGAAGAAAATGGGACGCGGATAAACACGGATTAAGCTGATTTCCGTCGATCAATTTTATTAAAATCCGCGACGATCCGCCGAATCTGTGTTCATCCGCGTCCTATTTCTTCGTAAATATTGTAAATGTCAGAAGCAACCAAAAACTTTTTCAAAACAAACCGCGAGCTGATCGTTTTTACAGCGCTTTCCGCGCTGGTGCTCGCGATCTACTGGCAATCGACGGATTTTGCCTTTATCAATCTCGACGACAATCAATATGTTTTCGATAATCCGGCGGTTCTCAGCGGTCTCAACTGGGCGTCTTTCAAATGGGCGTTGACCGCCTTTCATTCGGCAAACTGGCATCCGCTGACGTGGCTCTCGCATATCCTCGACATCAAAATGTTCGGACTCAATGCGGGCGGGCATCACGCCGTCAACATCATTATTCATCTGATAAATTCGCTGCTCGCCTTTGCCGTTTTCCGTAAAATGACGAGAAGTTTCTGGCGCAGCGCGATCGTTGCCGCACTCTTTGCCGTCCATCCGGCGCACGTCGAATCGGTCGCTTGGGTTGCCGAACGCAAAGATGTGCTTTCGACGCTTTTCTGGCTGCTGACGATGTTTGCGTATGTTCGGTTTGTTAAAGAAAAGCAAGAGGAAGGGGGAAATTTAGATGGAGAGATCGAAACTGTCGGAAAACCCGAAACGAATCAAGAAATCGATGAAAGTGTGGAAAACTCGCTTTCTTCCTTTCTCCCTTTCTCCGCTTCTTACATTCTCGTCATTGTCTTATTCGCGCTCGGTCTGACGGCGAAACCGATGCTCGTGACTTTGCCGTTCGTCCTTCTTTTGATGGATTTCTGGTCGCTCGAAAGATTGAAAACGCTCAAAGATCTGCCCGCTTTACTCGTCGAAAAGATCCCGTTTTTCGTGCTCAGCGCGGCATCGTGCTACGTCACGATTTTGGCGCAGCGGTCGGCGGGCGCGGTCGAAACGCTCGATTATTTGCCGATAAATACGCGGCTCGTCAATTCGCTGGTTTCTTACGCCAAATATATCGTGACGCTTTTTTATCCCGTAAATCTGGCGGTTTTGTATCCTTACGACCGCAGTTTTCCGGCGTGGCAGATCATCGGCGCGGTTGTTTTGCTGGTCGGCGTGACGGCGTTTTGTATTTGGCAGATCCGCACACGAAAATATCTTTTGATGGGCTGGCTCTGGTTTCTCGGCTCGCTCGTTCCGGTCATCGGGATCGTTCAGGTCGGTTCGCAGCCGCTTGCCGACCGCTACACATATATTCCGTTTTTCGGGCTTTTTATTATGCTCGTCTGGGGCGCGGCGGATATTTTCGAGAAATTCAAAATCAACAAATCCGTCTTTTTCGCGCTGTTTGCCGTCGCGGTTGTCGTGCTTTCTATTTTGAGTTTCCGGCAGGTTTCCGTCTGGCGCAATAACGAAACCGTCTATCGGCACGCGCTTGCCGTCACCCGGGACAATTTTCTGATCGCGCATAATCTTTGCTACACCCTGACGCTCGAAAGCCGGCTCGACGAAGCCGAACCGTTCTGCCGCGATTCGATCAGAATCAAACCCAATTTTTATCAAGGCTATAACACGCTCGGGATTTTACAGGTCAAACGCGGGCAATATCCGGAAGCGGCGCAAAATTTTAGAGAAGTTTTGCAAAATATGCCGAACAACAGCCTTGCCTACGCAAATCTGGCGCTCGCTCTGGCGCTTGAGAAAAAGCCCGAAGAAGCCGAAGAAAATCTCGAAAAAGCCGTCCGATCCGACAACGACACGGTGCAGAAAGATGTTTGGATCAACGCGCTGAACGCGCTCGCGATCACCTATTCCGAACAGGGCAAATTCGAAAAAGCCGCTGAAAATCTGGCGCGGATTCTCGCGCTCGACAATAACAACGTCGATGCGCGCGGCAATCTCGCGTTGACGTTTTATCACTTAAAACGCTATGATGAAGCACAAAAACTTGTCGAATCAACCATTCAACTCGATCCGAAACAACCGGTTCCGTATAACACATTCGGCTTGATTCTGCTCGATCAAAACCGACGCGTCGAAGCCGCCGGATTGTTTGAAAAGGCTTTGCAGTTGAAACCCGATTTTGCGGAAGCACGGGAAAATCTGAAAAAGGCGCAAGCAGAAAAATGAGCAGAAAAAGCAAAAAAGAACCGAGCAAAAGTTCTGCCAAACCGGAAGCAAATACTGGCGAATCGGTTTATCCTTCGCGTTCGAAGCCGCTTTCAGATTCGCGTTCGAACCCGAATTTGAAATATTTCGTTTTCGCCGTGCTTGCCGTTTTATGTCTGATAATTTATGCCCAAACGCTCGGTTTCGATTTTATCAGCCTCGACGACGATATTTATGTTTTTGAAAATCCGTTTGTTTCGCGCGGCTTTAATTTCGCGAACTTTCAATGGGCGCTGACCGCTTTTCACGCCGCCAACTGGCATCCGCTGACGTGGATCTCGCACCAGTTCGACGCGAGTTTTTTCGGACTTGAAGCCGGCGGGCACCACTTCGTTAATCTGATTTTTCACATCGCCAATTCGATCCTGCTTTTTGTTGTCATCAATAAATTAACGAAAGCCTTCTGGAAAAGCGCAGTTGTCGCCGCGATTTTCGCCGTTCATCCCGCGCACGTCGAATCGGTCGCCTGGATCGCCGAACGCAAAGACGTGCTTTCGACGCTTTTCTGGTTGCTGACGACGCTCGCTTACCTCAAATATGCGGAATTAAAACGCGATGCTGAAGTGCCGTCTGAAGCAGAAATCAAAAACCAAAACCCCAAAACCAAAACCCAAAATCAGTTTTATGCATTAAC
>JBBQOA010000317.1:0-5699 GCA_038330465.1 Pyrinomonadales bacterium | reverse complement strand
CATTTGGCATCCCAAAAGCTCTTTGAAAAATCTTCAAGTCGTTTTTTAATCGTCCGTTCAATTTTTATGATCTCATTATAAAAAACATCTCTTTCCACCAACTTTTCCAAAGCGTTCAATTCATCAAACTGAACAAGAACGTCAAGTGTTTCGTCAGAGACTTTCATTTCCTCAAGTTTATTCAAAAAATCCGGACGACCAATTGTCCAAACTCCTGCTTCTAACGACCAAACTCTTGATTTCATAGCTTCGAGAGTGCCTAAAGCAAGGCATAAAACAAATGGTTCAAAAGTTTCAGAACTAACCAGAAGTTGTGCGTAATTTTCAGACATAAAACAAAAAGGGCGAATGAGAACTCATCGTTCACCTTATATAATTTATCATTAGTTTCTCAAAGGCTTGCCGGTTTTGAGCATCGCTGCGATTCTTTCCTGCGTTTTGCGCGTCCCGCAAAGCGAAAGAAAAGCTTCGCGTTCGAGATCGAGCAAATATTGTTCGGAAACATACGCCGAATGATTCATATCGCCGCCGCTCAGGATCTTCGCGAGTTTCGTGCCGATCAACGCGTCGTGTTCGGAAATGAACATTCCCTGCTTCATCATATGAAGCGCGAGCTTGATCGCCGCCTGCGCCTGCTCGCCCATCACGAAAATATCGGTGCGCTCGACCGGCTGAACGTAGCCTGTTTCGGCGAGCGCGAGAACTTCCGCCTTGGCGTCGGCAATTAATCTATCGCCGTTCATCGAGATCGCGTCCGAATCGCGCAGGATTCCGAAACTTCTCGCTTCCTGCGCCGAGGTTGCAACTTTGCCCATCGCGATCGTTTCAAAAACCTTTTTCAAAAACGCGAGCGGATCGGCGTCCGGCGTCGCCTTTGCTTTGTCCATCGCGCGCATCGTCAATTCCTTCGTGCCGCCGCCCGCCGGAATCAAACCGACGCCGACTTCGACGAGCCCGATATATGTTTCCGCCGCCGCGCGAACCTTGTCGCCGTGCATCGTGATCTCGCAGCCGCCGCCCAAAGTTAAACCGTAAGGCGCGGTCACGACCGGTTTTGACGAATAACGAAGACGCATCACGGCTTTTTGCAACTGACGAATGCCGAGATCGATGTCGTCCCATTCTTCTTCCTGCGCGGCGAGCAGGATCATCATAATATTCGCGCCTGCCGAGAAATTTCCGCCCTGATTGCCGACAACCAGACCGACGTGATTTTTCTCGACCTCTTCGACCGCATATTTGAGCATCGCGATCGTATCGCCGCCGAGCGAATTCATTTTCGAATGAAATTCGAGACACGCGACACCGTCGCCGATGTCGATCAGCGACGCCGCGCTGTTTTTCTTGATCACGCCGGTTCTATCTTTGACCGATTTCAAGACGATCACGCCCGGTTTATCCGCGATTTCTTTATAACCGCCGTTGACTAGATCGTAAAAACTGCGCGTGCCGTTTTCGTATTTGTAAAAAGTTTCCGCGCCCGCCGCGAGCATTTTTTCGACGTTTTCGGGAATCGTCTGATTTTCAGCTTTCATCCGTTCGACCGATTCACGCACGCCGATCGCGTCCCACGCTTCAAACACGCCGACTTCCCAGCCGAAGCCCCATTTGATCGCGTTATCAATTTCGACGATCGTGTTGGCGATTTCGGGAATCCGATTCGCCGCGTAACGTGAAATGCGCGAAGTCGTTTTCCACAAAAATTCGCCGACCATGTCGTTGCCCCAGGTCAGAGTTTTGATGCGCGCCGGCACATCTTCCGTTCCTTTCGCCGCATCGATCGAAGCAAATTTTGTTTTCGCCTGCGGTTTGTATTCAAACGTCTGCAAATCGAGTTCTAAAATGACGCGCTTGCCGCTCTCGTCTTTCGATTTTTTGAAAAATCCGCCGTTCGTTTTGTCGCCCAAAATATTTTTTTCGAGCAAGGTTTTGATGAGTTCCGGCGTTTGAAAAACTTCGCGGTCTTCGTCCGTCGGAATCGCCGGATAAAGATTATTGACAACGTGCGCCGTGACGTCCAAACCGACGAGATCCGACGTCCGAAACGTCGCGCTCGAAGCGTGTCCGATCGCTTTGCCCGTGATTTGGTCAACTTCGGTCGGCGTCAGTCCCATTTCGATCATTTCCTTGATCGTCGCCATCATCGAAAAAACGCCGATCCGGTTGGCAATAAAATTCGGACGATCTTTCGCCGGAACAACGCCTTTGCCGAGTCTTTGGTCAAGAAAACCCGAAATCGCACAAGCAATTTCGCCGTCCGTATCAGCCGTCGGAATCACTTCGACGAGCTTCATATAACGCGGCGGATTGAAAAAATGGATGCCGACAAAATGCTTTTTGAAATCGTCGGAAAACGGTTCGGCGATCGAAGCGATCGGAATTCCGCTCGTGTTCGAAGCGATCACCGAACCCGGTTTGCGATGCTTTTCGACTTCTGCAAAGAGTTTATGTTTGATGTCAAGCCGCTCGACCACGGCTTCGATGACAAAATCGCAGTCTTTCAATTTCGCCATATCGTCGGTAAAATTGCCCGTTTCGATCAACTTCGCATTGTCCGCCAACATAAACGGCGCAGGCTTTAACTTTTTCGCCGATTCAAACAGCGATTTGACGATTTTGTCGCGCGACGCCTTGTTGTCGTCCGCGTCCGGCGGCGCAATATCCAGCAAAAGCGTTGGAATTCCCGCATTAGAAAGATGCGCCGCAATCGCCGCGCCCATTGTTCCCGCGCCTAAAACGGCGGCTTTTCCGATTTGTAACATTTTTATTTTTCCTTTGTTTAATGAAATCTTTGTTGAAAAGATTATAAATGAATGAGCATTCATTCAGCAAGAGAGTGAAGAAAGAAATTTAATAAATCAGGCTGAGAAAATGGATTGCTTGACCATTTTGTTTCCGGTTTTTATGAAAAACCACAAAATGCCGATCAAAAATCTCTACTTAACCAGTGCGGCGCAGGTTATTTTGAAAGATGTCAAAGGCAGTTGAATTAAAGAAAAACCTCGCTGATCTTTGACAGCGAGGTTTTTAAGACAGGGTTTTTGGAAAATGGAAAATTATTACATCGACACTCCGGCAGGAGCATCGATTTTTTCCGTAATTAGTCCCAGACCGCCGCCGTTTTGTTTTGCCTGATACATTGCTGTGTCGGCGTGGCGCAGAAGTTCGGTCAGGGTTTTGCCGTCTACGGGATAGAACGCCGCGCCGATGCTGAGGTCGGCAACGAGCGTATTTTCGCCGACTTTGAACGGTCTTTGAACATTTTCGAGCATCCGATCGACAACCAGTTCGATACCTTGTTCATCGCATTTGTGCAGCAGCAGGGCGAATTCATCGCCGCCGACCCGCGCCAGAATATCGGGTTTTCTAAGGATCGAAGCGACCCGCGCCGCGACATATTTTAAGAGTTCGTCGCCCGTTTCGTGTCCGAGCGTGTCGTTGACTTCTTTAAAGCGGTTGAGGTCAATATAAAGAATCGCAAACGGTTCGCCTGATTCTTTCGATTTTTGGATCGCTAGTTCAACTTCTTCCTGAAACTTGCGGCGGTTGGCAACCCGCGTCAGCGGATCGTGAAAAGCGAGTGCCTCAAGCGATAATTGATGTTGATGCCGATCGGTAATGTCGCGAATGGTGATAATTCGTCCTTCTTTAATTCCCTTCCGATTGGTCATCGACACCGAATCAATTGATAAAAAACGCGTTACGCCAAAGAGCGAAACTTCTATTTCGCCGAGTTTGAGCGGTTTTTTATCGTAGAGCTCGACTGCCGTTTGCCACGAACTGAACGCCTCGCGAACGTGAAGCCCGATCACCTCCGACGAATCTTTCGCCAAACCTTTGATCGCGGCAGGATTTATGTCGCGGATAATATCTTTTTGGTCGAGAATCAAAACGCCGTCGCGGATAGTTTGAAAAACGGTTTCATAGGCGATCGGATTACTGACCAAAAAATTATAGCGAAAGATCGAAAACGACATGATCAAAAAGAATATCGGAAAACTGAGCGGCGTGTAAGAAAATTCCCCGAAAACCTTGGAAATCCCGATAAAATTGATGACAAAAGGAATACAAAGCGAAACGAACAGAAGCAAAATCTGTGCGCGGTAATGCTGGGATGCGCGGCGGAATTCCATCAAAACCGTGACAATTCCGGTTAAAAACAAACCGTAGGAATAAGGCAGATGAACGAACCAAAAATACATTCCGTATTCGCCGTGCATTGATCTTTGAATTCCGACATCCAGACTCGTAAAAAATAAGTGATGCCAGGGATTTGTCAGCAACATCAGCCACGAAACCGCCGGAATTATCAATAACCAAAGTATTCGGCGGCGGCTGATGTTTTTTCCGCAGTATTGATAGATAAACACAAGCAACGCGACCGGCAGAAAAATGACGCCCACATACCGGACGATTTCCCCGATCCATTGTCCGCCGGCGTTTTCGGTCAATCTGCCGATGACTTCGCCCAACATCCAAAAACTTGAAGACAGACCTGCCGCCACAAATGCCCGGCTGCCGCGAGTTTGCGGGTTTCGCCACGCATAAATGTTTATCGCCGATGAAACAATTATTGCTAAAACTAAATATATTACCGGAAAAGGTATCGGAATTGACATTCTGAATTTGAGAACTGCTGTGAATAAAAATTAACTTTTTGTTATCCGGGGGGGGCGAAAATTGGCAGGTCGTTATAAACCAACCTAAATAATACCTTAAAGACCGTCAATGTTTCAACCTATTTTTCGGAAAGCGTCAGCAGCCATTGTCTTTCGATATGCATTGGCAACCATTATTTTCCGATTTTCTTTTTGTTTCTTTCCAAAATCATCGTCAAAACCAGATTTCTTTCGTTGAGCTTTTTATGCAGAATTTTCTTTTCGTCTTCGTCAGCGCAATTTTTTATTTTTTCGCGCAAGATTCTGATTTCTTTCAATAATGCGACTTCTTCGGGCGCGAAGTCGTTAGTTTTGAGCAGCTTATAACCGGCGCGAAGGTCCTCGGGAGCGGCAAAATAATCGTCTAAATTGAGCGGTTTGCCCGCGCCTTTGAGATTTTCGAATTTACCTTCGGCGATCGCGTTTTTAATCCGTTCATCAATTAGTTTTTCAAGCGACATCGCTTGTATTTTAGTGTCAATTATCATCTTTTTTTCACGTTTTTTGAGATTCCCGATAAAAAAATTAGTTGACATCTAACAAAACGGGTTTATAATGCTCTCGTAATACCACAGAATGTGAATCATTTTCCTCAAGAATTAAGACCCATCACGTCTTCTCACTTCTTGTCCAAATTCAGATTCTCATTCTAACCTTAAACCAAAAAACACGGAGAAAAACAATGAAAAAGTTAATCTTTTTAATTTTCACGACTCTTTTTTTGAGTGTTTCTTTACACGCTCAAACAACGACCACACCATCACCGACCACCAAAACCGAGACAACCAAAAAACCTGTCTTTCGGGCAAACAAAGAGCAAATAAATCAGGTGCAGAAAATGCTTAAATCCACGGAAACGGGCAAGATGAACGATGATTTTCGCGCCGAAATAAAAAAATATCAGTCGGCAAACGGATTAAAGACGACCGGCACTTTGAACCGGGCAACGCTCGAAAAAATGGGCGTCGCACTGACCGATAAGCAAAAGGAAATCCCCGTCGATCCGGATTCTTTCGCATCCGCCGACGGCGATAAAACGAC
>JBBQOA010000316.1:0-5702 GCA_038330465.1 Pyrinomonadales bacterium | reverse complement strand
GTTATGTTGCGGGCGGCAGAAGCGATCAATCGAACATTACGCTCGACGGTATCGACATTAACGACCAACAAAACGGCGGTCGCACGGCACAGTTTCAGACCTCGCAAGGCACGGTTTTGCGAACGACCATTGAATCGGTCGAAGAATTTCGCATCACGACGACCAATGCGAACGCCAATCAGGGACGTTCGTCAGGCGCGCAAATTTCGCTGATCACCAGACGCGGAACAAATAAATTCAGCGGCGCGGCATATTACTTTTATCGTCCGACGGCTTTTTCAGCCAATGATTTCTTTAATAATGCGGCGGGAACATATGTCGCGGGCGATACGGCGGTGGTCAACGGGCTTGCCCAAGTTGGTGATCAACGCGCACCGCGTCCGAGTTTGGCACGTAATATTTACGGCGGCAGATTTGGCGGACCGATTTTGAAGGATAAATTATTCTTTTTCTACGCCTATGAAGGACAAAAAGAAACAAAGGGCGTTCCGGTGACAACGGTTGTTCCGTTAGCCAGTTTGGGCGCCGGACAATTAAAGTTTAGCGGCGGATTGCCGGGCGAAGTCATTTGTACCGCACCGGGAGTTCCGGCAGGTTGTATCAATGCTCATCCGATCACGCTGACGACCGCGCAATTAAACGTCATCTTTGCGCAGGCGGGTATCAATCCGGCGGCAGTTGCCGTTTTTAACGGCGCGGCATCGCGGTATGCGGCAAATACAACATCAGACGGTGACGGCGTTAATACGGGCGGTTTTCTTTTTAATTCACCGACCACCAATAATGAAAATACGCACATCGCCCGATTTGATTACAAAATTAATCAAAAACAATCTTTATATTTTCGCGGCAACTTTCAATACGATCTTTTGAAGGGCACGTCGGCATTTCCCGACACGCCGGCATCGGCATTGTGGCAGCATCCGTATGGCTTTGTTGTGGCACACGATTGGTTGATCAGCAATAGTATGGTCAATAATTTCCGGTACGGATTAACCCGGCAGTCTTTTAGCACACAGGGCGATTCAAATGCGCCGAGCATCAGCTTCCGGTTTGTCTATTCGCCGCTCAATTTCGCCCGCACCTTGAGCCGCATCACACCGACCCAAAATATCACGGATGATTTTACCTGGATCAAGGGAAGTCACACGTTCCAATTCGGCGGAAACGTCCGAATTATCAGAAATCAACGACTTGATTACGGCAGCGCTTTTGACCAGGCGGTGACCAATCCGTCGTTTTATGCGTCATCGGGACGCGTTGTTGACCAACAGCTTAGTGCGTTCGGTTATACGGTTCCGTCAAGTCAGCGGACGATCGTTCAAAATGCGGCGACGGCGTTGATCGGTCGTTATTCGCAGTATAGCGGAAACTTTACCTTCGATCTTGACGGAGGAGTTTTAGCGGCAGGCACGCCGACCGTCCGAAATTTTGCGACGGAAGAATACGACGGTTATTTTCAAGATATTTGGAAGCCGTTTCGGAATCTCACATTAACGCTCGGAATGCGTTACGGGGTCAGCCGTCCGGTTTATGAAAAGTCAGGTTTTCAGGTCGTTCCGACCGAAAGACTCGGCGACTTCTTCAAGCGTCGCGTAGCTTCTGCCGCGCAGGGCATTCCGCTAAATGATCTGATCAATTTTCAAAAAGCCGGTCCGGTCAATGGCGCCCAAGGTTTTTACAGTATGGACTGGAACAACTGGCAGCCGCGCATCGCGGCGGCTTGGTCGCCGAACTTTGAGAATAAGTTCTTACGCGCACTTTTCGGTAAAGGAGGCGATTCGGTCATTCGCGGCGGTTTTGCGATCACCAATGACCATTTCGGCGAACAACTGGCAGTTAGTTTTGACGCGCTGTCGTCGATCGGATTTACGTCTTCGACGACGATCTCGGCAAATACCTATAACGTGACGACCAATCTGGCGCCGCGCTTTACGGGCTTTGGACAGAACATTCGTTCGCTTCCGGGAATTCCGGCGCCGGTGCAAAGATTTTCGACCGATGTCACACCCGGCTGTTTGGCAGGCACGGAAGATTGTCCGCAACGGATCGAATCGTCGCTTGACGGCACGATCATTACGCCGACGCATTATACGTGGAATGTTTCCTACGGTCGTCAGCTTCCCTTCGGAATGTATTTCGAAGCTTCTTACATCGGTCGCAAAGCACGTCATTTGCTTGGCGCGCGCGATGTCATGGCTTTGAACAATCTGGTCGATCAGGCATCGAAAATGGACTGGTACACGGCGGCGGGAATGCTTGCCGACCTGCGCTTAAGAAATGTTCCGATCAATCAGGTTGCGAATATTCCTTACTTCCAAAATCTGTTTCCGGGCATCGGCGGCGTTTACACCGGCGACGGCACATTGACGTCAACGCAGGAAATTTATGCGCTGGCTTCGCGCGATGGTTATGATATTCTCGACTGGACCTATATCCAATTGTTGATTGATGACCTCGGCACCCGACCGAACCTGTTTTATCACCCGCAATACGCGGCGTTTTCATCATTCGGTTCGTTCGGCAACTCCGATTACAACGGTGCTTCATTTACTTTCAGACAGCGGCTCGGCAAAACCTTGTCGTTCGATTTCAACTATACTCTGTCGAAATCGTTTGACGATGTTTCGGGGCTTCAATCGGGCGGTTCCTACGGCTCGCAATTCCTGCTGAATCCGCTTCGTCAGCACGATAATTATGCGTATTCTGATTTTGATACCCGGCACGTCATCAACGCCAATTTTGTTTTCCAACTTCCGGTCGGAAAAGGACAAAAATATTTTGGCGATATGGGTAAACTGTCCGATGCCTTTGTCGGCGGCTGGCAGCTGGCGGGAATCTTCCGTTGGAATTCGGGACAGCCGATCTCCGCACCGTTTGACGCGGCGCAATGGGCGACGAACTGGAACGTTCAATCGAGCGGAACACAAATTCGTCCGGTTACTTTCGGCTCCGTGCGTTCGACTCAAAATGCTTTTCTCGATCCGCAAGTGGCGTTTAATTCATTCCGCAACGCACGTCCGGGAGAAACCGGTCAACGTAATGTTTTCCGCGGACCGGGCTATTCGACAATGGATTTAGGACTTTCCAAAACATGGACGATGCCGTGGAACGAAAATCATAAATTCCAGTTCCGGGTCGAAGCATTTAATGTTACCAACAAACAATACTTCGACGCGCAAAACGGTAACTTTACGCGTTCGACCTTCGGATTGCCGCAAGACCCTGAACTCGGAAACGCATCGGCGGATTTCGGTAAGATCTACAACAGCATTCAGGGATCTCCGCGTTCATTCCAATTCGGATTTACCTATTCATTCTAAAACGAAAGTTTTTGGAATCTGATTTCAGGCTGAAGCTCCGCGGGGCTTCAGCCTTTTTTATTGGTTAGAAATATTAGAGCAGATTTGCGATTGATATACGGGTCAGAACCATCTGCCGCAAGCGGATGGTTGAATAACGGTCGTGCAAATGTTTGGATTCAACCACCCGCTTGCGGCAGGCGGTTCTGACTAATTGTTCCATACACTAATCCTAAATCTGCTCTAAAGCGCGGCAAAAGAATCATTGCCGGTGATCTGCAAAAGGTGGCGCGTATCGTTGACGGCAATCACGCGGACATTGTGGCGTCCGCGAATCTCAAAGCGGTTTATGCCGCAGTTTGAAGTGACCAGCCACGGCGTTTGTTTGGTGTAGCGGTTGATCGCGCCGATCAGATGGAGGGTCAAAAAACAGATCGCGCCGGTGTGTGAATAGATCGCCACGTTCTCGCCCTGATGAGTCCGCAGAATTTCATTGAGTTCGCCCGTCGCGCGGCGCAGCAGATGGCGATAGCTTTCGCCTTTGGTGATGACGTGATGAATATTGCGGTTGACGAGCGCGTAATAATCTTTCGGAAAAGCCTCGCGCGATTCGTCGAAGGTCAGACCTTCCAACACCCCGACGTGGCGTTCCCGAAAGGCGGGCGTTTTAACGATCGGCAGATCGAGCAGCTTGGCAAGCGGTTCGGCGGTTTGAACGGCGCGGTGCAGATCGCTTGTGTAGATCGCGTCGATCCTTTCTTTGGCGAGGGTTTGCGCCGCGAGCTTTGCCTGTTTGATCCCGAGTTCAGAGAGCGGCGTTGCCGAATGTCCGCCGAAACGTCCTTCGGCGTTTCCGGCAGATTGTCCGTGTCTGACCAAATATAGTTTTGTCACAGGCATATTTGGATTTGGGATTACGGATTTGGGATTGCGAATTTGAAAAAAATAATCCGAAATCACAAATCCGCAATCCGAAATTGTTAGGCGTTGGCAACTTCGGCTTTTAGTTTTTCGGTTTGATAATGCGTCGTCAAAGCGTTGACAAATTCGTCGAGCGCGCCTTCCATCACCAAATTCAATTGGTAACTCGTCAAACCGATCCGATGGTCGGAAACGCGGTTTTCCTTAAAATTATATGTACGGATCTTCTCCGAACGGTCGCCGCTGCCGACTTGCGATTTGCGTTCGGCAGATTGCAGATCGTGTTGCTTTTGTTCTTCAAGCTCCTGAAGCCGCGCTCTCAGAATCCGCATCGCTTTTTCCTTGTTTTTGATCTGCGATTTTTCGTCCTGCATCGAAACCACGACATTGGTCGGCAGATGCGTCAGACGCACGGCGGAATAGGTCGTGTTGACCGATTGCCCGCCCGGACCCGACGAGCAAAAATAATCAACCCGCAAGTCTTTCTGGTCAATTTGCACGTCAACCTCTTCGGCTTCGGGTAACACGGCGATCGTGATCGCGGAAGTGTGAATGCGTCCGGCTGTTTCGGTCGCCGGCACGCGCTGAACGCGGTGAACGCCCGATTCATAGCGCATTTTTGAATAAACCTTGTCGCCTTCGATGACGATCGAGGCTTCTTTAATTCCGCCGACACCGGTTTCAGATACTTCCAGAATTTCAAATTTCCAACCCTGCCGTTCAGCGTAACGCGCATACATCCGCAGCATTTCCGCCGCAAACAGCGTCGCTTCATCGCCGCCCGTACCGGCGCGGATCTCGACGATCACGTTTTTTTCATCGTTCGGGTCTTTCGGAATCAGCAAAAACTTTAATTCTTCTTCGGCGCGCGGCAGCTTCTCTTCGATCTCGGCGATTTCCATCTGCGCCATTTCCGACATTTCCGGATCGTCGGAAAGTTCGAGAATCTCTTTCGCGCCGGCGAGCGCTTCATTCATCTTCTTGATCTCGCGGTATTTCTCGACAACCTCTTCCAAAGAGCGATGCTGTTTCATCGTTTTGGCATAGACCTTCATATCCGACATAATTTCGGGCGATGAGATCTGCGCGGTCAGGTCTTCGTAATTTTTTTCGATCTGTGCAAGTTTTTCTAACATAAAAATTATTCTCGTTTTGAGTCCCGCCCGTCAGGCGGCAAATTGTGGTTTCTTGATAAATTCTTTAAATGAAGCGAAAGCCGCCCGTCGGGGCGGGACTCAAAACGCTAAACGACTACTTCCAGCTCGCGATGATTCGCCGTCACTTTGTCGGTGTCGAAGGGCTCTAATTTCAAAGATTCTTTCAATGAAACGATCGCGACTTCCAATTGATCGTCGTCAGGTTCCTGCGTCGTGATATTTTGCAGCCAGAGTCCGGGCAGCGTCATAAATTTGAAGATCGCGCTCGATTCTTTTTTCGCCGCGTAGCGAATGATCTCGTACGAAAGTCCGGCGACGAGCG
>JBBQOA010000315.1:0-5715 GCA_038330465.1 Pyrinomonadales bacterium | reverse complement strand
AATTGACCTTCGAAATAGCTGATAATTAAAATATCTTTGCTATCAGCTTTCAGTTATCAGCTTTCAGCTATTCCGAAGAAAAACCGGCGGAAATTAAAATCTATGAATAAAATTGTCAAAAGTCGTTTTCAAACGATTTTCCGCGCAATCGGCATCAGTTTGCTGGGTGTCTTTTTGTTTGTTTCTGCTCAAGCCGAAAGACGCGAACGCTTGATCGACGCGTGGCAACCCGTTCATTTCGACATCAAACTCGCGTTCGATAACGGCTTAGCGCAAATCAATTCGGCGACGACCGACGTGACGATTCTCGTTCTTCAAAACGATGTCATAAAAATTGATTTTGATTTCGGGACGATGCCCGTCAGCGGCGTCAAAGTTGACAACGCGGCGGCGCGGTTTGCGCAGCACGACGATAAACTCGATGTTTATTTAACGCAAGCCGCCAACAAAAACCAAAAATTGAATATTTCCGTGACCTATTCCGGCATTCCCGCCGACGGCTTGATCTTAACGAAAGACCGAGACGGAAATCCTTCGGCGGTCGGCGATAATTGGGCGGACCGCGTTCACAATTGGATTCCGTGCCTTGATCATCCCTCGGCAAAAGCGTCAGTGAGATTTACGGTCACGGCTTCGTCAAATAATCTGGTCGTCGCGAACGGCGTTCTGGAATCTTCAAAAAACAATCTGGACGCGACCAAAACGTGGATTTACAGCGAGAGCAAACCCGTTTCGCCGTATAATATGGTCGTCGCCGTCGGGCAATTTGCCAGCGCCGCGCTCAAAACAAATTCGCCTGTGCCGATCTCTTATTACGTTCCGCAATCGGACCGCCAATTTGCTGCGCAAGGTTTTTCGCCCGCCGCGCCGTCGGTTTTGACTTTCAGTAATTTGATCGCACCTTATCCGTATGGAAAACTCGCGCTGATCGTCGGCGCGACAAAATTCGGCGGGATGGAAAACGCGAACACGATCGTTTTTACGCCGACGCTTTTTCAAAACTTTTTAACCGCCAAACCGCGCAGCCCGAGATATAAAATCCCGCGTGGCGTCGAAGAAGTGATCGCACACGAGATCACGCATCAATGGTTCGGCGATTCGGTGACGGAAGCAACGTGGGCTGACCTTTGGCTGAGCGAGGGTTTTGCGACTTATTTTGCGGGCGTTTTTCTCGAAAAAAACGAAGGCAAAGCCGCATTTCGCGCGTATCTGCGGGAAAAAGCGAAAAGCTATCTCGAATACGAAAAGACGCGACGAACGCCGATCTATGATACCGAAACCGAAAAACTTTTCGATCTGCTGACGCCGAACAATTACGAAAAAGGTGGCTGGGTTTTGCACGGGTTACGCGGACTGTTGGGCGACCGGGCGTTTTTCGAAGGTTTGAAGGATTATTACAACGCCCACAAAGAATCGACCGCGACGACTTCCGATCTGCGCGCCGCACTCGAAAAATCGTCAGGCAAAGATTTGAAAGAATTTTTCGAGCGTTGGATCTACAAAGCGGGACATCCGATCTATCAGGCGACGTGGAAGCAAACCGGCAAAACATCGCTCGAAATCTCGCTCAAACAAATGCAGACGGACGACGCTTTTTTGCAGCCCGTGACGATCGAAATCCTGACAAACAAAGGCGCAAAACGCGTGACGATGACGCCGACCGATAAAGTTTCGACGATCAAAGTAAAAAGCGCGAAACCGAAAAGAATCGTCGTGGACCCGGACGAGTTCATTTTGAAAGAAGTCGTCAATTAAAACACGCAAGGCAAACGTTTTAACGCCGAGGCGCGAAGACCCAAAGACGCAGAGTTTTTTTTAATTCACCTTTGCGCCTCTGTGTTTTTGCGTCTTTGCGTTAACAAGCTTTCGCCCCGATTTATGATAATCTAACGAGTAGTATGAACATCGGAATCACGGTTTATCCATCTTACGGCGGCAGTGGAATTGTCGGTTCGGAGCTCGGGCGCGAGCTTGCCGCGCGCGGGCATTTCGTTCATTTTATTGCATCGAGTTTGCCAACGCGCTTGACTGAATTAAACGAAAGAGTGCAGTTTCACGAAGTCGAGATGATGTCGTATCCGCTGTTTGAGCATCAGCCTTATGATCTCGCGTTGGCGACCAAAATGGCGACCGTCGCGCGTTCAGAAAAACTCGATCTGCTGCACGTTCACTACGCGATTCCGCATTCGATCTCGGCAATTCTGGCGCGTGAATCGATCAAACAAAAACGCTATGTGCCCGTCATTACGACGCTTCACGGTACGGACATCACGCTCGTCGGCGCGGATCGTTCGTATTTGCCGATCACGCGCTACGGACTTCAGCAATCGGACGGCGTGACGGCAGTCTCGAAATTCTTAAAACAGGCGACGATCGAAACCTTCGATTTTGACGAAGTTGAAGTGATTCCGAATTTTATCTGTCCGACGCATTATCAAAAAATTCCCGATTCGCCTTTGCGAAAAGAACTCGCGCCGAACGGCGAAAAAATTCTGATCCACGTTTCAAACTTCCGCGCCGTCAAACGTCCCGTCGATTGCGTCGAAATTTTAGCGAAAGTCTTGCAGAAAGGCGGCAATGCGCGGCTTGTAATGGTCGGCGACGGACCCGAATATTCGGCGGTTCATCACCGTGCGCGAACGTTGAATGTTCTGGACAAGGTCTCTTTTGTCGGCAAACAGCCGAAGATCGCCGATTACTTGGGCGTCGCAGATGTGTCGCTCTTGCCGTCAGAGCTCGAATCTTTCGGGCTCGCCGCGCTCGAAGCGCAAGCCTGCGAAGTGCCGGTCGTCGCCTCGCGCGTCGGCGGCATTCCCGAAGTCATCAACGACGGCGAATCGGGTTTTATGAGCGACGTCGGCGACACCGAAAAAATGGCGGATGATGTTTTAAAACTGCTGGCGGACGACGAATTGCGTCAAGCATTCGGCGCGCGCGGACGCGAACTCGCCGTCTCGCGCTACAGTACCGAAAAGATCATCCCGCAATACATCGCCTTTTACGAAAAGATTCTGCAAACGGCAAATGCCGCGACGGCTTAAAAGGAATAAATAAAAATTTTTGGTGTCAAAACAAAAAATGAAAAAACTTATTCCGCTTTTCATATTTTCACTTTTTGTTTTAACAGATGGAGTTTTTGCGCAAACTTCGGTTCAAACAAACTCGCGGCGCGATTGCTCGTTCATTGGCAGACCGATTATTGATATCGGCGGCGGAATTATTATCGGTAAGGCAATTAAAATTCGTCGCCCGCGTTTGAACGAGGTGGCAAAAAGATTTGCTCAGAATGCGGTTGTAAATGTAAAAATCGAAATTAATGAAAACGGTAAAGTAATCTCTGCCAAAGCCGACGGCGAAATTCCGATTTTGCAAAACTTGTCAGAGCAAGCGGCGAGACAAACAAAATTTACTCCTTCTTCTGTTAATAACATTCCGATAAAAGTTAGCGGAAAAATCATCTACAAATTTAATCAGGGGAAAATCGCAATTTCCTATAGTTTTGAGCCAATCGAAAACAATCCGACACCGATCGATCCCGACGGTTTCAAATTTGCCCGAATGTTCGACTCGAAGATCGTTTCCGCGATCTATGATTTTCGGGCAAAAAAGAGTTTGGAATCTTACGCTTTCATAAAAAACGACCGCGCCAATATTCAGCTTTGTCTGATGACAAAAACGCCCGAAATCATCGAAAAGTTCAAACAGACCGGCTTTGAACTTTTGGAAGAAACAAAAGGAAACGGATTAGTCGGGCAAATCTCGGTCGAAAATCTCGAAAAACTTGCTGATATCGAAGAAATCCACTTTATTGTTCCCGAAATGCCGTAAAAATAACTTTGCGTCTCAGGCGGGAAACTTCTTTGATTTCATCATTCAATTTCCAAATAGAACATTTATTTCCCGCCTGAGACGCAAATGGGCAAAGAAAGCCGGTCTAAAGTTTGTTTGCCAAACTCAATCCGTTTCTCTACCATAAAATCTTATGCTCAAACGCTATATGCACAACCGCGAACGTGAACACGCGATGCGCGACAACAACCGCGTCGTGCGCGAATTCGGTTGGGGAACGGAGTTTGTCGGCGAAGCGGCGAACGGCGCCGACCCGCACGAATTCTTCCGCGAGTTTTCAAAAAATTCGATTGCCAATAGCGACGAATTTTTCTGTTCGCCCGAAATTGCGGATTATCGGCTAACTGACAATCAATTAACGTGGACGAGCGGCATCAAAACATTTTCGGCGGAAAACAACACGGTTTACGCGCAATTTTTTCCCGTTGAAGACAATAAAAAATCGGCGGTCGTCGTCCTGCCGCACTGGAACGCAAAGGCGGGAACGTATTTCGATCTCTGCAAAATGTTCAATCGGTTCGGGATGTCGGCGCTCCGCGTGACGCTTCCTTATCACGAAGCGCGGATGCCGCCCGAACTGACGCGCGCCGATTATTTGGTTGCGCCGAATGTCGGGCAAACTTTGCAATCCTTGCGTCAATCGGTCGTCGATACGCGTTCCGCCGTGCGCTGGTTAAAAGAGCAAGGCTACGAAAAGATCGGTCTGATCGGCACGAGCATCGGAAGTTGCGTCGGATTTTTCGCGTTCGTTCACGATCTGCAGATCGACGCGGGCGTTTTCAATCATGTTTCGGGCTACGTCGCCGACGTCGTCTGGCAGGGGCTTTCGACCTTTCACGTCAAGGAAGGAATCGGGCAAAACGTTACTTTGGAAGAACTCCGCGAATACTGGCTGCCGATCTCGCCGATGGCTTATATGGACAAACTTTCAAAGCTGCCCGCTCGCCCGCAGCGCTATATTTACACGCTTTACGATCTGACATTTCCCGTCGATCTGTCGCGCGAGATGATGCGCGCCCTTCGCGATCACGGCATTGCGCACGACAAAACAAAAATCCCCTGTGGACATTATACTTTGGGCGAAAAACCCTGGGTTTATATCGACGGTTATAAGATAGTGAGTTTTTTAAGGAAGTATTTGCGGTGAATTATTGTTCGATCTTAACTTCCTTGATCTCAATATTTTTGATTTTTGCAGTCCTTCCGCCATCGCTTGAATCAAAATTATAAGAAATTAAGATTTTCGCTTTCGTGTTGGTCGGCAAGAATTTTGATTCGAGCGCGGCATTTTCAGAAGGAATTCTCAAAATGGAATGTCCTGAATAAGCTTTTGCTTCTATCACGTTCCCTTGCTCATCAATTTTCGCTTGAACAAGGATGCTTCCGCCTAAGCCCCGGCAATTACAAAACGGCGGCGGCGGCTCGACCAAATTAATCGGCGTTCCGATAACGATTTTGTCATTTCTTTCAATGTTCGTATCGACCGTTCCGTCAGGCTTGAATTTATAAACAAGCAGGGCTTTCACAAGAATTCTTCCAACATCGAAGCTTGGTGAAAATTTTGTTTGTCTTGCCGAAATTTCACACGCTGCGCGAAGCACCAAATGACCTGCAATTGCTCTCGCATTGATAACTTTTCCGCTCTCAGTATCAATGACAATTAAAACCGCAACAATTTGTTCTTCTTTTATTTGCAGGTGTTTCGGCTTATTGAGATTTGGCACTTGCGGTGTTGGAATGCTCAAAGCCTTTTTGTTGACGATGCCGACATTCAAACATTTTGAAAGCGAATCGAAGTTGTAAACGATTTTTCCGAGCAAATAAAAATCATTATCGTCGACATTGCTCGGCGCAAATTTTGATTGC
>JBBQOA010000314.1:0-5721 GCA_038330465.1 Pyrinomonadales bacterium | reverse complement strand
GGGATCCGCTTATAATACTCGGCGATCTCCATCGCCATGTACCGCTCGTATCCCGCAAAGCTCTCGTCCCCGCCATCGCCGTTCAGTGCGACGGTCACGTGCTTTCGCGTTTCCTTTGCGACATAGTACGTCGGTATCGCGCTCGAATCGGCGTACGGCTCGCCGTAATGATCGACCAGCGTCGGCAGCACGTCGAGGGCGTTCGGCCGCACGATAAACTCGTTATATTCCGCACCGACGTGCTGGGCAACTATTTTAGCGTACTTAAGCTCGCTGAAATCCTGTTCCTCAAACCCTATCGAGAACGTCTTTACCGGTGTCGAGCTCTCCTCGGCCATCAGTGCGACGACCGCCGACGAATCGACGCCGCCCGACAGGAATGCGCCCAGCGGCACCTCTGAGATCATACGCATCTTGGTCGATTCGCGAAGAATGCGGGTCGTCTCGTCGATCGCCTCGGACTCGGTGATCTTGATCTTTTTCGAAAAATCCGGCTGCCAGTAGCGTTTTGTTTGGATCCGCCCGTCTTTCCAGCGCAGCCAGTGCGCGGGTTCGAGCTTGCGAATTTGCTTAAAGGCAGTCTGCGGCGCGGGCACGCAAAGATACGAAAGATAGCTGTCGATCGCTTCGAAATCGACCTCGCGCGAAATATCGGGATGCGCGAGCAGCGCGGTAAATTCCGAACCGAAGATCAGATCGCCGTTTTTCTGATGCGCGTAAAGGATCGGCTTTTTGCCGACGCGGTCGCGCGCCAGAAAGAGCGATTTATCCTTTGAATCCCAGATCGCAAACGCAAACATTCCGCGCAAATGATCGACACAATCGGCGCCGTATTCATCGTAAAGATGAACGATCACTTCGGTATCGCAATTTGTATAAAAGCGATGCCCGCGCGCTTCGAGATCTTTTTTGATTTCCTGAAAATTGTAGATCTCGCCGTTAAAAACGATCGCCGCCGTTTTATCCTCATTAAAGATCGGCTGCTGTCCGCCTTTGAGATCGATGATCGCCAGACGACGCATCGCGAGCGCGACCGATTCTTTGACAAAAAATCCGTCCTCGTCCGGTCCGCGGTGAATGATGCAATCATTCATCTCCGCTAAAATTTCACGACTCGCAGAGCGTGAGTTTGAATTTACAAATCCGACAATTCCACACATTATTTTACGATGGTTGAGGATGAACCGACGGTTCTTGATTCTCTCAGATATTTTTCCAATTTCTTTTGTTTTTCGAGACCCAGATTTTTCCTATTTTCTTTCTTTTCCTTTCTCAAAGTCCAGCCGACCGCAATAAAAATGAATAAAAACACTTGAATTTGCGTGCGTTGGCGATAGGCTGTGCCGACATTTCCCTGAAAGATCGAATAGGCGATCGTCAGCATCAACGTAAAGATCAAAATTGCGATCGCATTTCGCAGACGGTGTTTGATGGTGTATAAAAGCCCGATGATCATCAGCGGGATCGAACTCCACCAGACGATCATCTCGGGGATCGTGATCGCTTGCCGAAAACTTCCTAATTGCCACGGGAAAGGCGCGAGCATCAAATAGCTGAACCCGAGCGGAATCGCGGAGATTGCGCCGCCGGTCGTCGAAACGTCAACATCGCCGCCGAAACCCGAATCCGCCGACCGCGCCAAATCACTGCGGCTGCGCTGAACTTTATCAAGACTGCCCCACTTATCGAAATTTTCGGTCGCTGTTTTCAAGCCGCCAAGATAGGTCAAAGCGAGCCCGAGAATGATGACCACGGCAAAACCCCGCGTAATCGATTTGACGGAATTGCTCTGTCCGAGAATAAAACTGCCGGCGACCGCGACCGCGATCATATAAAAAATATAAAACCGGAGCGAAAGAATTCCAAACATCGAAAACGCCAGAAAACCGACCGCCAAATAGTTAAAACGTTTCTGAAGCTGCAAAACCATCGTCATCGCTAAAACAAGCAAAAAGATGATCAATCCGTCTTTGAGCAATTGTCCCGACCAGATGATAAAAGCGGGGAAAACCGCAACCATAATCGAGCTGATCCGGCTAACCCGGATGTTGTTGAATATTTTATGCGCACAGACATAGACCATCGGGGCAGTTGCCGCGCCGATCGTCGCACACATAAACTGCGCGGCAAGAATATTTTGACCGGTTATCGTATAAAGAAAACCGACCAGATAATTCAATCCCCAACCCGGCGTGCCGGTGCTCAGAGCTCGCTGACTGTAAAACTCGTCAACCGGAGCGCCGTGAAACCAGATATCAACGAGCCGCTGCCCCAAGAAATCATAGGTCAGCGCATCGCTGCCGAAAAATTCGCGCATATCAAAGACGTGCAGAAAAGTTCCGAAAATAATGCGGGCGAGTAATCCGACAAGAAATATTCGAACTAAAAATTGGCTGTCTTCAGCATTATTGCGAATTAAAATGATCGTCACCACCGAGAGGATCGCGACTATCAACATCGCAATATTTCCTTCCGGAAAAGTCAGGAACATCACTGCAAATAGAGTCAAAAAGCAAAAAATTGCAACTATTTTATCCATCTTTAAATATCGTCAGGCAAATCGGGACGCGTTTTGTATTCGGTCAAAAACTTGCCATCTTCGTCTAATTCCTTGATCGCTTTTGCCGGCACGCCCGCGATCAAAAAATATTCATCCTCAAACTTTTTCGTGATCACCGAACCGATCCCGACGATACATTTCGGCGGAATTTCGCCGCCCGGGGCGATCCGTATCTCCGAACCGATATAGCTGTAATCGCCGATCAAGATCGGTTTTGTCTGTTGACGATTATGCGTCCAGAGCGAAGAATTTCTGCCGCCCAAGATGACGCATTTGCCGAATTCGACGCGGTCCGAAAAATCAATTTTATGCGAAGCCGCAATGACGCTTCCCGCGCCGAGAATAAAGCGCGGATCGGCGGGCGTCACGATCACCGGATCGGGAATCGAATTTATCTCGTTCAGACGAATGATCTCGGTGTAGCGACCGAGCCGCACTTCATCGCCGCCGCGAATGATATTCAAATGTCCGATCCGCGCGTGATCGCCGATCGAAAGTTTTTTGATGCCGACAAGGGCGTTCAAATGTCCGATCGAAACGTCGTCGTCGATCGCGCATTCTTTCGCGTCGATGATCGAAAACCCGATCCGCACGCGTTTCCCGATCTGATAACCGAAAAAAAGACGGTACAGCGGGCGTTTCAAAAACGACGGCAAAACGGCAATTCCGAGCAGCACCAACAATTTAAATTTACTCGTCCGCATCCTTTCAAAAAGTTTATCGTTCAGAAAAATTGAACTCCGCCAATTCCATTAACTTTTCCTTTTAAAACCGACCGCGCACCAGAAAGGAAAACTATCGCTGAAGCTGACGTTTTCAAGCCCTGCCGATTGCATCATGCCGGTGATCTCGGCACGCGAAAACCTTTGTTCGAGCCGCGTACCGAAACGATCAAGCGCATCCGTGCGCATCGTGTAAAAACTGTGATGACGATAGACCGAGAGCGGAAAAGCATCAACATTCAAACCGCATTTTTCAAGCAAAAGCGCCAATTTAGCAAAGGGAAAATAAATAAATACGGCGATCAGATCGGTGATGATCTTCTTGAGCCCGAACGGTAGCGCGCAAATTATCCGGCGAAAATAATCTGAAAACTGCCAAATCACGCGAAACCACGCCGGACGATTATCAAAAGCATAATAAAGATAGACCAAAAAAGGCGCCGCCGGTTTTAATTTTCGAACGCAGGATTCGATGCCCTGCGCCGTGTCGGGAATGTGATGCAAAACGCCTAAACTGTAGCCAAAATCCATCGAATTGTCCGAAAGCGGAATTTCCGCGACCGAGGCGTGATGAAATTCGGTATTTCCCAGATCAGCCAGATTTTTTCGGGCGACATTCAAGGCTTCTGCGCTGGCATCGATGCAGTGAAGTTTCCCGACTCTTTTTGCCATCAATTTTGCCCAGCGACCGCTCCCGCAGCCAAGGTCAAAACCGACCGCATCGGCGGGCATCACCGTCCACGGAAAAATATCGAAATACCTTTCAAACTGTTCGCTGAGCTCAGCTTCAGCCATTCCCGTCTGGTCAAATCGGCTCCACTCTTCGCCAAATCCTTCAACAGTTTTAATATCTAGATTACCGCTCATACTTAACTTATTTCACCGCTGCCCGAAACGCTTCAATGATCTTCGGCGCGTTCGCTTCGAGGCTGTATTTCGCCTGCGCGTCGCGCGCGGCGGCGGCGGACATTTCGTTTCTCAGTTTATCATCTTTGACGAGCGTTGTAAGATGCTCGACCCATTCGGCGTCGTTCGCTGCCAAAAATCCGTTTTCGCCGTGGCGGATAACTTCCGGATTTGACGCCATCGGCGTGCCGACCGGAACGATCCCGAGCGCCATATACTGCGCCGTTTTCATAATGAATTTATGCGCGTTCCACGAAAAATCGGGCAGCGGCACAAGCCCGATCTGAAGCCGCCGCAGATCTTCGACCTCGCTCGCGCCGTTCCAAGCCTGCGCCGTGTATTTGACGTTTTCGAGTCCGAAATCCGTGCCGCCGATAAAATGTATGTCGCAAAAATCCTGCTTGGAGATCTCCTGCAAAGGCTTTTCGACGAGCTTGATATTTTTGAGCGTCGTCGGGCTTCCCGACCAACCGAGACAAACTCTTTCGGGATTTTCAGCAAACGGCTGATAATCGAACTGATTCGTGTCAACGATGCTCGGAACCTGCCAAACGTTTTTGTTAAATTGCAGACAATAATCGCGGATGTGCGACGAATTGGCGATGACGACCTTGCTGATGCGGATGATCTCTTTGATCTTGCCGAAAAATTTCAAATACGAAAGATAGCCGTTCGAAGGACTTCGGTACGGCATATAGAGCGGATCGTCGAGTTGATAAATGATCGGTTTTTGGTGCGCGATTCTTTTTTCGAGAAATGCCGGACCCAGAAGCGCGGCTTCGCGGTAAACAAAAACCGCGTCATAATCGTCAAGATCTTTCAAAAGCGTCAGGCGATTGGCATAGCTTTTGACCATTTCGGAAACCTTCGCCAGCTGATGCCCGCTCGTGTGCAAAATTTCCCGCAGTCTGGCGGTTTCAAACGGCGCGTAAACGAGTTCGATCCCGGCGGGCGCAAGGATTTTCTCCCACAATTCGATACTTCCGCGCTGTCCCGGCGAATAACCTTTCTGGCTTGGAACTAATGTTAAAACTCTCATTATCTTTCCAATAGTTTTTCGTAAATTCTTCGATATTTGTCGCCCGCGACCTTTTCCAAATCGAATTCATGGCGCGCCGTCTCGCGGCAATTCTCGCGCAAATCGCTAGATTTTGCCAATTCTTCAAGTTCTGCTAAAGCCGCCAAATAGCTTTTTTCGTCAAATCCTTTCAAAACCGCGCCCGTTTTATGTTCTTCGATCAGTTCGGCGACATCGCCGACACCGCGATTTGAAATGACCGGCACGCCGCTGATCAAATATTCGGCGATCTTTGTCGGCGACGACGAGAGTTTTGAGAAACACGGTTTGATAAACGAAATTGCGGCATCGGCGCCGGATAAATATTTCGGAATTTCCGACGGCGCAACCTTCGCGATGTAAAAATCTTTTTCTGTCAAACCGCGATTTTTTAAGAGTTCCGCGATCATTTCCGGATTGCTTTGCGTCAAAATAAGCGCAAAAGACGCGGCATTTTTTTCCTTCGCCGCTTTGAA
>JBBQOA010000313.1:0-5737 GCA_038330465.1 Pyrinomonadales bacterium | reverse complement strand
TTCAAATCAACAAGATCATTATTTAGCGCCGTTCTAAAGCGGCGCGTAAATCTCCGCTTCGACAATTCCCAAAATATTTTTTCCGCCTTTATCGGCAGAAGATTGTTTATCGGGCGTGCCTTGAATTTCGATGATATTGCCGAAAGCATCGCGGTCCGAAGCGTTTCCGGTGAGTTCGATCTTGACGCTTTTGCCCGTCGTCGTCGGAAAACTGAATGTCACATAGCCCAGACTGCGCGGCGAATTTCCGGTAAAAACGACTTTGTCATCCACTGAAATTTGCAGCGGATAACTCTGCGTGCGCCAACCGACGAGCTTTAAAACAACCTGTGCGATCTGGGCTGTTTGCGCCAGATCGTATTTGATCCAGGCTGTTTCCGGCTTGCCGCCGTCGCTCGTCCAATCGGTCGTTTCGTTATCGTCAAAGCTGTTGCGGGCTTTGTCCGCGTTTGAGCCTGCCGTTACATTTGCGATTTCAACCGTTTGGCGCGAGCGTTTGTAAGATTCGCCCGCAGGCGTCGCGCCGCGCGATAAATTGACGGGCAAATTATCAAACGGCATTTCGAGCGACAAACCGTTGATCGTTTGAAAAGGTTTTGAATCGAGCGCGATCTCCGCTGATTTCAGGTTTTCCGCGTCGGCTTTCAGAATGATTTTCCCGGCTTTCACGCCCGCCCGAACAAGCACGCGATTGACGCCGTTTTCGACCGGCAAAGATTTCGACAGAATATAATTATCCGCGCCCTGCGCGATTCCGCCGCGCCACTCCGCGTTTCCTGAAAGCGTGAAATTGATCAAATTCAGCGCCGTCGGACAACGGTTGCCGTTTTTGTCGATGACTTCAACGTCAACCAGCGCGATGTCCGCGCCGTCCGCCTGCAAACCGTTCGGCGCGGTTCGCGGCGTCAGACGAATCGCAAAAGGCGCGCCCGCCGTTTTCTTTGCATCTTCGGTGATCTTCGTGCCGTTTGCGGCGTAACCGACCGCTTTTAGTTCGCCCGGTTGCCATTCGATATTTTTGAATGTGAACAGAAAACGGCTGCTTTGTTCGCCGAAACCGAGTGATTTTCCGTTGATAAAAAGCTCGACCCGCTCGGCGCTCGAAATGATGTAAATATTTTTCTTTGTGCCTTTTTCGTAATTCCAATGTCCGACGATATGCGTGCGCGGTTTTTCCGTGTCAACCCAACCGTCCCACATCACCTGATTGGCGAAAAATCCGTCTTTCGGCAAACGGACGGCATCCACTTCGCCCGAACGTCGGTAATTTTCCGCGCCGCGATGATGCGTGTTCGAATCCGAAAAAATGATGTTGACGCCGCCCGAACTGACGCGCCTGCCGGTGCCCGGACGCGCTTCCCAGTAATCGAACCAGCGGACGACATCTTCGACGGCAAATGAATCCTGATTGCGGTTATACGCGCTCGCGTCCTGATCTTTGTAAAGCGGTCCGTCGCCGTCCTTGTGAAACGGCGGCGAAAATTCGTCCCAGTATTTTCTGAGCGCTTCGTCGCGCGAATATTCCATCGCCCAAAGAGGCTTGGTCGCGCTTTTGTTGATGTAGAGCATTTCGCCGCCGTATTCCGCCGTCTTTGAGTCGAGCATTTCGCGCGAACCCGCTGCGCGTCCGCCGTATTTGTCATACTTGTCGCGCAAATCCTTCATTGCCTGCTGATGCGCCTCGGAAACGCCCTTGTTGCCCGATTCGTAAAAGATCACACTCGGATTGTTGCGATTATAAATGATCGCGTCGCGCATCACTTCGAGCCGCTGCTCCCAACGTCTGCCGTCAACATCTTTTTCCGAATCGCCGGCGGGCATCGCCTCGATCAAACCGACGCGGTCGCAGGATTCGACGTCCTGTTTCCAGGGCGTGACGTGCATCCAGCGGACGAGATTGGCATTTGATTCGACCATCAAACGATTTGAAAAATCCGACATCCACGCCGGAACCGCGTTGCCAAGCGCGACCCATTCATTTGTCGAGCGCTGCGCGTAGCCTTTTAACTGCAGCGTCCGGTCGTTTAGTTTGAACATTCCGTTTGCAAATTCGGTTTTGCGAAATCCGGTCCGCGTTTTGATCGTGTCGATCGCTTTGCCGTCAACTTTGAGCGTCGTGTAAACATTGTAAAGATAACCGTAGCCCCAACTCCAAAATTCGAGATTTTTGATGATTAAAGAAGCCGCGATCGTTTTCTTTTCGTTCGGCGCGAGCGTGTATCGTCCGCCGTTGAATTTTTTGACGATTTTGCCGTTGAGATCTTCGATCACGATTTCGTATTCGAAGGTTTTCGCGGCTTGAAATTCGTTTTTAACTTCGGTTTCGGCGGTGATCTTCGCCTCCCTTTTTTTGATGTCGAAATCCGAAGCGTAAACATAAACGCCGGTCGTCTTCAGATTCGAGTAAAGCGGTAGCGTTTGAAAAAGTTTGTCGGCGACGTGCAGATAGACGTTTTTGTTGATGCCGCCGTAATTGGCGTAAAAGTTTTTATCGTTCCATTGAAACGCCGAACCGCTCGATTTTTCTTTGTAATTCCAAGAATTGTCGATTCGCACCGTGAGAACATTTTCGCCCGCCGCGATCAGCTCCGTAATATCAAAACCAAACGCCATCACGCCGTTTTCATGGCGACCGACGAATTTTCCGTTGAGATAAAATTCGCCCGCCTGCCGGATTCCTTCAAATTCGAGAAAGATTTTTTTGTCTTTGGTGTTGGCGGGCAGCGCGAAATGTTTGCGATACCACGCGATTCCGGTCGTTAGATCGGCAATGTCTTTGCGAAAAGCGTCGTCTTCGTTCCAGGCGTGCGGCGTCGTCACATTTTTCCAGTTTGAATCGTCAAAATCGGCTTTTTCTGCACCAATTGCATCGCCGACAAAAAGTTTCCAGTCGGAATTAAAGTTGTATTTCGCGCGCCCGCCGTTTACCGAAATATCAGAGGCGAAAATTGCGGCGCTTAACATTAAAATTACTGCAATGATTTTGAACTTCAACATCTTAAAATTAACTTCCAAGCGGTTTTACATCCGAAATAAAAGGACTTGCCGGAACCGCAAAATTCGCGAACGGATCGGGCTTTTGCGGATCGAATTTCGGCAAGTTTTTGATCAAATATTTTGACAATGGCAAATTTTGCTCTTTGATCGATTCAGCGATCATTTTGGCGAGCTCATACGCGCCGTAATTGCTGTGGTGCGTGCCGTCGCCCTCTTTGAAAGCGACGCCCGAACCGTCTTTGCCGAGGGCTTCGTAAAAATCTTTGCTCATCGCGGTCAGCTCGATCAGCGCGACTTTTTCTTCACGCGCGACTTGCCGGACGGCTTCCGGATAATCGCCGTGTGAATTGGTGATTTTGCCGCCCGCATCGAATGTTCGGCGGTGCATCGGCGTCACGAGAATCGGAATGCCGCCTTTTTTGCGCGTTTCTTCGATGAAGGTTTTCAAGCTCGCTTTGAAGGTCGTAAACGCGCCGACGCCCTCGCCTTTTTCCTTTTCGTCGTTGTGCGCATATTGAATCAGCAGATAATCGCCCGCTTTCATCTGGCTTAAAACTTTTTCCAAACGCTTTGCGCCAAGCGAACTGCGCAGGGATTCGCCCGATTCGGCATTGTTGGCGACCGCGACCGTTGGCTGAAAAAAACGCGGCAGCATTTGTCCCCAGCTCGCGTAAGGTTCGCGCGGTTGGTCGCAAACGGTCGAATCGCCGAGTAGAAAAACAGTCGGAAGATTCTCGAACTTTTCAATTTCTATCGCGTCAACTGTCGGACGCGTGCCGTTGAATTCAAGCGTCAATTTATCGTCCCAAGCCGCGCTTTCCAACGTTTTTTCGCGGTCTTTTAATTTCACCTGACCGCCCGGAAATTGCGGATTGCGGACATTGACGATAAATGTTTCCGAACGGAATTTGCCTTTTGTGGTTTCGATATTTTCGAGCATCAAACGGCGCAGTTCCGCTTTGACGGTTGTGTTCGTCGATTCGTTCTTGTCGCCGAATGTGACGGTCACTTTGTAATTTCCTTCCGCGACTTTGGCGGAAAAATAAAACGGTTTGTCGGAGGTGCAAAAGCCCCGATTGCTTTTGCCGCCCGTCGCGGAACAATTTACGTTTGCGCCCGATTCAAAACCGAAATCTTTTTCCGCGCCGTAAATGTCCGTTGCGAAAACCTTTGTAAAACCTTTTTCCGCTTTGCCCGCGCCGAAATCGAACTTCAAAACGGTTTGCGAATTGACCGTAAAATTTGCCGCGCAAAAAAGAACAAATAACGCTAATAAACTTTGGAATTTTACTTTTAACTTCATAATAAATTACTTCTACCGAGTTGCGTAAATATGTCAGATAAAATCGAGCCGCGGATGAACGCGGACGAACGCAGATTTTAATTGATTTATCGGCGAAATCCGCGTTCATCCGCGGCTAATAAATCTTATTTTTCACGCGACTCGGTATTACTTCTGTTCTTTGCGCCCTTGTGGCTTCGACGGGAGTTGAAATTATTTTCCCGCCGTAGCCGCAAAGGCTCAGAAAAATCCTTTTTTTACCGGCTTAAAATCGAAATTTCCGCCATTTTTAAACCGTCCGAAACCGCTTTGAGCGTGATTTTCCCGCGTTTGTCTTTGATCGAACGGACGATCACGAGCGCCATTCCGTTATACGCCTTGCGCGATTTTGACTGAAAAGATTCGAGATCGGTCGCGTCGCCGTTGTCGGTCGCGACGATCTCGCCCGCGCCGGAGATCTCAAACTTGATCAGGTTTTTTGAACGCGGCACCATCAAGCCGTTTTTGTCGGTGATTTTTACCGTAATGTAAGAGAGATCAGCGCCGCCCGCCGAAATTGCCGCGCGGTCGGCTTGCATCGAAATATTTGCCGCTTCGCCGGTTGTTTTGACCGAATCCTCAGCCCAAACTTTGCCGTTTTTATAGGCGATGACCTTCAATTCGCCGGGCTGATAGACGACATCGTCCCACCGCAAACGATACTCAAATTCGCCTTTTTTCTTGCGCCCGAGTGATTTTCCGTTAAGAAAAAGTTCGGCTTCGTCGCCCGAAGTGTAAACGTGAACGGGCGTCACCTCGCCGATGCGTTCCGCCCAATTCCAATGCGGCAGAATATGCGCCATCGGCAAATCGGGTCGCCAGCGCGCCTGATAAATGTAAAAACGGTCTTTTTTGAAGCCGCAAAGATCGATGATCCCGAAATATGAACTGCGCGAAATAAGTTGAATTTCGCCGTTTTTGGCAAGCTCGTCGGCTAATTGCTGGCGCAGAGCCGCGTCACTGATGTCGGGCATCGTTTTTGTTTTTCCGTCATACGGCGTCGGTTCGCCCAAATAATCGAAACCCGTCCAGACAAATTCGCCGGCGACGAACGGGTTTTTGTCCTGTCCTTCAAATTCCGCGTCGGGCGTCGTTGCCCAGCGCGGCGCGTAAAGATCGTAGGAACTCATCTGAAAATCGCGCAAACCTTTGCTTTTATCCTCGACGACCGGAAAGAAATATTCGCCGCGCGAGCTGATCGTCGAAGCCGTCTCGCTCGCAAAGAGCGGAATTAAAGGATTTTCCGCGTGAAATTTGGCGTATTCGAGTGGTTTGTAGTTGTAGCCGAAAACATCGACCGTTTTTTGAAAACCGTTATAGCCCGAACGCGTGTCATTCGCGCCGGCGGTCGTCGGGCGCGTCGGGTCTTCTTCGTGCGCGATTTGGCGTAATTCATCGGAAATTTTATGACCGGCGGGC
>JBBQOA010000312.1:0-5752 GCA_038330465.1 Pyrinomonadales bacterium | reverse complement strand
AGTAATGAAGTTTTCCGTCCGGCACGACAATTAATCTTTTATTTAAAAGTTTATCGGCGATTTGCCCGAAAAGTTGATTGCTGAGCGCCTGCGCTTCGGTTTGATAATTGTTTTCGGCTTCGTTGATTCGTTTTTGATAATCTTCGATCGTTTCGCCTTGCTTGATATCTCTTGATGCAAAAATTGCGCGCAAATTTTCGATATGCGCTTCGATTTCAGTGCGCGGCGGCAGAACATACGCGCTGACCTCGGTTTTATCGATCAGCCATAAATAACTTTCCGTTTGACCGAAAGAAAATTCCAAAAACAGAGAATTGTCGTCCAAAATATTCTGCTGAAATTCGGGGACATCAAAAGCGGCGGGATTTTTGATTGCCGAATAAAGCGGACTTTTTGTTTAAGATCGCCCTTGATTGATTCTAATTCGTTTTCGAGTTCGTTAATTTCATTGCCGACCTTTTCGGCTTCGCTTTTTTCGGCGTTACTTTCTAAAAGGTCAGTCAGTTTGTCGGCTTTGAGATTCAGCAAACTGTGGATTTCTTTTTCTCGTTTGACCGTTTCCGGATCCGCGTCTCTGGTGAAATCGGCATCCGAAAGCGACAAGTTTTCCAACATTGCGCGCGCGCGCGACCTTTCTGCCGCTTGCAAAGCCCGCACGGCATAATTTTCGTTCGGCGTTTGCCGGTCTATTTTCATCAAAAGATTGATGTAGAGTTCGTAGCGGTCAAAAACATTTGAAAAGTAGATGCTTTTGAGTTTCGAATTAAGAACGTTGATCGAAAGCGATTCGGTCAGTGCGATCGAAGATTGCGCCAAATTAAGCGCGATCAGATCTTTATTCTCAAGTTTGCTCAGTCCGGCAAGGCGAAAAAGTGTTTCGGATTCCGAGAATTTGTTTTTGCTTTCGCGGCTGGTTTGCAAGGCTGCATTATAATTTTCAAGCGCCAGCGCCAGATTGCCTTGTTTTTGGAAAATCTTTCCGAGACTATTTTGAATCAGCAAAATCGGTCGCTTTGCATTGAGTTGTTGAAAGATTTTCTGCGCCTTTTGATAATTTTCGACAGCAAGATTATCGGTATTGTTTCTTTCATACAAATCGCCCAATTCTTTCCAGACAAAGGCGTGATAATAAGAATCATTGAGTTTAACCGCGAGCTTGAGCGCTTCGTCAAAATATCGGAAAGCCGCAGCTTCGTCATCAAGCAAAGAACTGAGTCTTCCTAAACTTGGAAGTGTGGCAAGTTGTCCGTAAAGATAATTTTCCCTTTTAAAGAGTTCAAAGGCTTTCAGACGATAATCAAATGATAATTTCCAATCGCCGAAATCCTCATAGATCGAGCCGATCGCGTTTTGAAGACGGGCTTTTTCAAGAAAATCCAAATCAACGGGAAAAGTCATTTCAGCTTTTTGATAAATATTCAAAGCCGCCTGCTTTTCGTCCAGAACAAGATTGATATGTCCGATCAAAATTTGGGCAATGGCTTGTCCGCGTTCATCGCCGATCTCTTGTGCCTTGTTTTTCGCTTGAATAACTCTGTCTAAACCGGTCAGAGGATTTCCATTGGTCAGATACGCGTAACTGAGCGAGATCAGCGTCTGCAGTTCGCCGCGGTCATTTTTTGCTTTTCTCCAGAGCGCGAGCGATTGTTCATAAAGCGTGATCGGTTTTTCGGCATTGCTTTGATTGTAATGAAATTCGGCGGCACCGAATAAAGCAATCGCTTCTGATTCGGGGTTTTTGAGTTTCTGACTGAGATCGAGGGCTTGATCGGAATATTTTTTACTGTTTTCGATCTGTCCGGCTTGGAGTGAAACTCTTGAAAGCAAACTGAGCGTTTCGACCTTGCTTGCCGAAATATTGTTTTTCTCGTCAATTTCCAATGCCCGGTTCAAATTAGCAAAGGCAGATCGGTAATCGCCGAGTAAGAGGTATAGTCGCGCTGCCGCGTGCAAACAATCGGTCGAACGGGTCAGATCCGAAATCTGTTGCCGAAGATCGGCGGCTTCGAGATACAAATCGATCGAACGGCGAATTGCTTTGCCGTTCCATTGTTTACTCAGTTTTTCAGCTTGTTCTTCATTTTCGACGGCAGAGTTTCTTAAAGTTGAGATCATTTCAACAGAAAGCTTCGGCTCGGCTTTCAGCAAGATATTTCCAAAGCATAAAATAAATGCCAAAAATAAATTAAACTGCAAAAACTTTGTGAAAATCTTCATTGTTTATTAAAGAATTAAATGTTCAGCGATTTTGGAGCCATTCAAAATATTTACAACCGCTATCTTCATTAAAATCTTTGGCATAACCCGAAACATCCCAATACAGTGGAAAGTTTTTGAGTCGCCCAAAGTATTCCAGATATCCGCCCGATTCGCCGCGCTTGAAAGGCAAATTATCTCTTTTAAATGGCAAATTATCTCGTTTAAAAGGTAAATTATCACGGTTAAGAGATTGCTCGGCGCTTAATTCGGTTAATTTTTCAAAACCTATTTGAAAGCTCCAACCCTCTTTGCGCGGAAGCCGTTTGGTTGCCAAACAAACATAAAAAGCCAGAAAATCATCCCAACTTCTCCCGATTTCTTTGGTGAACTCCAATATCTCATAGCGTGATTTGGTAATAAAATAAGCAAGTTCGGACCACGGGAAAAATAGCGAAATGCCGTTTGAAAACTGGTATTCCTCGCCGCAGAAACCGCACAAAACGACGCACGCATCAATTGCCGAAATAACGTTTTGAAGCGCGGTTTTTATTTCTGCGATCTGCTGCCAAAAATTTTCTCTGATGACATTTCCGGTTTCTCCGGCGATGGCAGCCGCTCCGAAAATGGTTTCGATTTGTTTTTCCAAACAGAGATGTTCGATCAAAAGCTGTTGGCAAAAGTCCTTCAGGTCAACACATTGGTCGTGCATATAAGTTTGGCAATTCCAATGACTTTGCAAAAGCGCGCGGTTCAATTGCTCGTAAACCACGATATCGGCTGCCAACAGATCATTCCCCTTTGCCGGCAGATTTAATTTGGTATAAAGGGTTTTCCCCAGATCATTGACAGCTTTGGCAACCGCTTCAACTTTGCCCAGATCCCAGGCGGAAATATCGATCGATTGTCCGCCAATTGCCGAATCCTGCTGACGTTCAATGTATGATTTCACTAATTGTTCGGCAACTTCGCGAGCTTCTTTCGGGCTGGTATTGGCGGCAAAATGTCGGATAATATTTCCGTAGCCCCAGCCGGCATTCGGGATACTTCCTTCGGATGCGACCAGAAAATCAGCCAGGGCGCGAAACTCGTAGCCAATTTCGAGCATACTCATCACACAGCTGTCGAACCCTAAAATGCCGATTTTCTGTCCGAGAAGCTGCTCGCCGACAACCTGTTCCAACGCCCATTTAAAGCGATCGATCGTCATATAACTGACCGGATTTTCGTCCCGCATAAACGAAGTTCCGTGAAAACCGAAACTGTGTCCCGAAAAGATCAGCGCGTAATTTGTGGCTTTGTGACCTTGTTGATTTATGCACCAATCAACAAAATTCATAATTCCATAGGCGGTTGCCGAAGAAGTTTCGACACTTTCATCTTCAACTGTCACTCCGGCATGTTTGGCGGCTAAAGCTTTTAATTCATTTTTTGTCCGAAATCTTTTAATGGTTTCCTTGTTCGTGATTTTACGAATCGGTGCGGCGGGATTTGTGAAATCAAAATTAAATGACGGCACCGTCAACGCGCCGCTGTCGTAATAAGCCAAAAAACTAACCCTGTCATTCGGTGTAATTCCCAAATCATTGGCGACACTTTTAATCTCGCCGAGCGCATACGCCATATCCGAACTGAGATTATTATCGCCTGCCATATAGACCATTATTGTCCATTCCTGCATAGTAATTTCTCCCTTTTGAAAAAAAGTTGGTAAAGCTGTTTGTCTTGAATGCTTGAACGTTATCACAAATGACATTCATCTGTATATGATTTATTTTTGACGATTCCTGACAAACAAGCTGTAAAAGTTCCTTTCGCAACAAATTGCTGAATCGGCGATGCTTCGGTCGCCCATATGACGAGCAACTATTTCGGCGAGCTCTACTTTTTAAAAATCAGCCGAATAATCTACAAACAAATCTGCAAAAGTTAAAGGCTCGCTATTGGTTGACGTAGATCTTATCTCGAGAAATAGAATTTCGGTACGAAATAATGGAAAATGTTGACCAAAGTTTTTGACGTCGATCCCGGCGGAAAAGCCAAGATCTGTCAGTCAGAATTTTGAGATAAAAATACCGCGTTGTGAAAACTTGAGAGTCCTTTTTTTTGTGGACTCTCAAGTTTTTTTATGATTGTGATTCAACAGATCACAAACTTTTTTTGTATAATTTGAACCTGAATAATATGCCAAAACGCACAGACATACATAAAATTTTAATTATCGGTTCAGGTCCGATCGTCATCGGGCAGGCTTGCGAGTTTGATTATTCGGGAACACAGGCTTGCCGTGCTTTGAAGGACGAAGGTTTTGAAGTGATTCTCGTCAATTCGAATCCGGCGACGATTATGACCGACCCGGAAATCGCCGATAAAACCTACATCGAACCGCTGACGCTTGAAACGGTTTCCGCGATCATCGAAAAAGAACGCCCTGATGCGCTGCTCCCGACAGTTGGCGGACAAACCGCGCTGAATCTTTCGGTCGAATTATTTGAGCAGGGAATTCTTGACAAATTCGGCGTCAAACTGATCGGCGCGAATATCAATTCGATCAAAGTCGGCGAAGACCGCGAGCTTTTCAAAGCGGCGATGGACGAGATCGGCATTCCGTCAGCAAAGGGCGGTTTTGCGCATAATTGGGCGGAAGCGCAAAACCTCGTTGAAGAAACAGGCTATCCGGCAATCATTCGACCGTCATTTACATTGGGCGGAACGGGCGGCGGTGTGGCGTTTAACCCCGAAGAATTTGAAGAAATTGCCAAAGGCGGAATTGCCGCATCGCCGATCTCGCAGGTTTTAATCGAGGAATCAATTTTGGGCTGGAAAGAATACGAGCTCGAAGTGATGCGCGATCTCAAAGATAACGTTGTGATTATCTGCTCGATCGAAAACTTTGATCCGATGGGCGTGCATACGGGTGATTCGATCACGGTCGCGCCCGCGCAAACCTTGACCGATGTCGAATATCAGCGGCTTCGTGATATGTCGATCGCTTGTATTCGCCGCGTCGGTGTCGAAACGGGCGGCTCGAACATTCAGTTTGCCGTCAATCCCGAAAACGGCGATGTGCGGATTATCGAAATGAATCCGCGTGTTTCGCGCTCAAGTGCGCTTGCGTCAAAAGCGACCGGTTTTCCGATCGCAAAGATCGCCGCGAAACTCGCCGTCGGTTACACGCTCGACGAAATTCCGAACGATATTACCAAAAAAACACCTGCGAGTTTTGAACCGACGATCGATTATGTCGTGACGAAAATTCCGAAATGGGCGTTCGAGAAATTTCCGGGCGCGGAAGATGTTTTGGGAACGCAGATGAAATCGGTCGGCGAAGTGATGGCGATCGGTCGCACCTTCAAAGAATCGCTCTTTAAAGGTTTGCGTTCGCTTGAAGCCGTCAAGCCTCTGCGGCTCGAAGGCATTCCCGATCACGTTTTACAGCAAAAGCTTGCGCGTCCGAATTCGCAGAGATTTTCTTACATAACTTATGCCTTGAGAAACGGCTATTCGATTGCGGAAATTCACCGCTTAACGCGCATTGACCCGTGGTTTCTTGAAC
>JBBQOA010000311.1:0-5779 GCA_038330465.1 Pyrinomonadales bacterium | reverse complement strand
CATAATCGGTATCGTATTCGTTGATCAAATGGGCGGCGACCTGCAAGCCTGTGTTGCCGTCAACGATGCCGAATCGTTTCAATTGTTTATTCGCCTTTCGCCGATTTTTTGCGCGCACTTTCGTTTCGTAAACGTCGTAGTCTGCCAACGGATAAACATCGAGAATCGTTTTGATCGGTAAGACCGCAAAATTATTTTTATCGACATTGACTATATAAATCGCCGCATACGGGGAACTGTCATCAACTTCGTCCTTAATTCCGTATTCTTCAAACGCCAGATATTTCCCGTCATTTGAAAATCCGATAAAGTGAAAATGAGCGTAATCGCCTGCCAAAGCGACGGAAGAAAACGCCGCCAAAATTAAAATTGTCCAAACTGATAATTTAAGTTTCTTCATATATTTATTGATCCAGTTCTCCGGTCACGACCATATAATCCATATCGGTTTCTTCAAATCCTTGACCGAAAACATTGATAAAAACGGCGAGTTTGTTTTCGTAAACATAGACACTTTCGATTCTGTAGCCGTAGGCAAGCTCCCTTGATTTCGGCAAAGCATCGCCGTCTTTTTGCAGAATTCGCGGTGCGATAAACTTATGTTTCGTATTATCTTGCAGCGTTAATTCCATTTTGAATCTCGAACCCGGTTCTTCCATATCTCCGCTGATCGGACTTGTGATCAGCGTCAACTCATAATATTCGTAAGTATTTAGAAGATAAGTGTCGAAATTCGTGCTGAAGATGACTTTTTCGACGGAGCTTTTGTCACGCCTGCCCAAACCGTCTTTGTAATTTTGCACGACAACTTCTTTGCTCGTGCCGCCCTTTTCATCAA
Source organism: Pyrinomonadales bacterium (assembly GCA_038330465.1). Lineage (GTDB taxonomy): Bacteria > Acidobacteriota > Blastocatellia > Pyrinomonadales > Pyrinomonadaceae > JAFDVJ01. The sequence goes on along the minus strand of JBBQOA010000311.1, from coordinate 4,941 downwards.
AAGTCCGTTTTTCTTCCGTAGGCGTTACGCAACTCCAATCACTTAATAAATGTGAAACGACAAGACCGCCCGTGTTTCCGCGTTTGATTCCGAATTTCCGTAAAGCTGCGGGCACGAGTTTTTGAGTATATAAACGAAGCGCGGCTTTCCATTTTGCGGACAATTCGTCACCGTCTTCGATAACGATCGGCGGGATTGCTAATGTATTTTTGACGGTGTCAATGATATAAGTCGTCTGAGATCCGCCACCGGCGTCGCCGCCGTAATTGGTATTTTCAAAAGCCAAATATTTTCCGTCTTTCGAAAAACCGATGAAATCTAAATCGCTATAACTAGCCAGCGAATTAACCGACATCACCGCGATGGACAAAAAGACAAACATTAACCAAGATATTTTTTTCATAAAATCGCATTTCCTCAATTGGGTTGACCACAACCTTTGCACGGACTATTCAAGACAAAATCGAACACCACATCTGCTTCTGCCGTCTTTTTACCGTTGACGAATTTTGCCAAACGTCCGCTCAAAGCCTTCTCACTTTTCAAACCGGCTCGATCAAATTTGATCTTTGCCAGCTCGCCCAAAAAAGCAAAACTAACGTCATTAACCTTTCGCGTTTCAAAAGAAAAATTTTTACTGTCCGAAAAAAATTCACGAATTTCATAATTGATTTGCCCGATTTGCAAAATGTTCAGCGACTCCGCCGCAAGAACTTCGTTTTCTGCGATATATCGTCTTGTCCGAATCCGAATTTGACCGATTTTCTCAAAACCGGACGGCTGTTCACCGGATAGTCTGAAAACACCGACGGTCGGGTCAATATCTGCGGTCCCTTTGACACTTTCTTTTGGAAGATTCGACAAATCGCTCAAATTATCAAGCCATTTGCTGTTCATTTCTTCGCCGACCGTGATGCTTCGGACCACCGGTTTATCCTTCATAATTCCGCGTTTGAATGTCCCGAATTGAATGTTGACGCGGATATGCTGAGATGGCGACAAAACGGCAGCCGCCTCAACGCACATCGGCAGATCTCTGCCGCGATCTGCCGAAGTTCCGGTCTGTTCGCCGCAATCATTGATGCTCCATTCAACCTTCGTTGCTTTGCCGACCGTTTGCTGAAACCAATCGGCAAAACTCATCTTCGGCACATTCGGCTCAATGTCGGAAACCAAATATTTTTTGGCATAATCAATTATTTCCACTTGATGTTTCTCCCAATTCCAACGCGTCTTCTTCTTTTTCGTTTGTGCTTGCAAACCTGTAAAGAGGGTCAAAACCAGGACTGCAATAAAGAGCGGGCGAACGATGTTTTTAAAGATTTTCATATTTTTTCCCGTTTAGCCGGTTTTCGTATCGCTTCGATAATTTGTTTTTCGCGGCTCATAATCATCCTTGAGATCAATATTCGGATTTCTGATAATGGATCTTTCCCGCCCGATAGGCTTTGAGCCAATTTCGTTTCCCGCGCCGTCCGAAATTGAAACCGCGCGCGACGCACCGATCCTCATTTCGACCTTCGTCTTTGACACACGCCATATCGAAAACTGGCGCTTGCTCGGGGACAATCGATTCCAAAAGATCCAGAACACCTTCGCCGACCGTCACGCCTGTCTGATTTGATTGATCGGCGCGAACAATGCCGCGGATAACGCGGCGGTCATCGAGATGTTTTATGAGCAGCGGGATCGCCCGTTTGCCGAGCCGGAAAATGCGGATTACTTCCGGGAATCTGGTACCGTTACCAAAGCCGTCGTCGCCCCAAATTAAATTCAAGGTTTTGGAATTGACCAATGCAGTTATCAGCCGTTCGCCGCGAGGCGTTGCCTTAATCTTTTTTGATTGGGCAAACGACGACATTGAAATGACGAGAATTAAGCCTATAACTGTTAAATATCTATTCATTTATTTCTCCCGTGACGACCATATATCGTCTGCTGTTGCCCGGATAGCCGAAATCATAATTGAGAAAAACCGCGAGACGACCATCGTAATAAAAGACTTGTTCGATTTGGTAGAAATTCGCGCAATGCCTTGATTCGGGAATGCTTTTGTCCTTTTGCAAAATTTGCGGTTGACGATCTTTGTGCCTGGTATTGTCTTTGAGGGTTAATTCGATCAGCGAAGCATCTTCCTGCACTTCTCCGTCGGCAGAACACGGCTCTGGCGGGTCGGTCAGATCAAGCTTCAATTCATAGAATTCGTCGTATTGCGGATTTATCGGATTATTGAACGGATTAAAAACAACTCGATACGGGTTAAAATCAGCCGGCAGCAAACTGCCGCCGAGATAAAACGGCACCATTTTTTCTGTTTGTGTTCCGTCGCTCTGGTAGAATCGGGATTCCTTCAGCTCGGGTTTTTCGTAACTGAGGTCGCTGCTCAAATGAGCGACGACGAGTTTTCCGGTGTTGCCTTGAATGATCTTGAACCGTTTCATTCCGGCGGTGACGCTTAGTTTATATCGCCTCATTCGCGCGGCTTGCGAATAACGTCCGGTGTGCAACTCGTCATTCTCCGAAAAATCATAAACCGACGGCGCGACCGCATAGACGTTTTGGGCGACATCGACAAAATAAGTCGTCGCATAATCGCCGCTTGAGTGATCGTCATATTCGCCCGATTCTTCAAACGCCAGATATCTGCCGTCCTCGGAAAAGCCGATAAATTTCAGTTCGGCAAAATCGCCCGCGAATACAGCCGACGACATCGCCGCCGTTAACAAAAAGGCACAAATTAACAAATATATTTTTCTCATACAATTGGATTCGATATTTTGGTTTGCGCCGGCAAAGCGGCAGCCGCCGATAAAATAATCAGGAAAGTAACAAATAAGCCAGTTGTTGACGCGTAACCGAATTTCATAAATATTTATCTCTCCGCCGTAACTGACGAGGGAACTATTTACTTTTCGCCTAATTCGATGGAAACATCACTACCTGCGTGGGTAGTAATCGATTTAAAGCGATTGGCTGAGATGACATTGAATTTCGCGAGAAGATGTGAAAAAACGTTATTGTTAAAGGCTTTCGGCAGCTTAATTATAGTTGGCGCGGCGTTCGGGCAACCGCGAAAATTGGTCGGAAACAGCAAGCGGGAAAGATTAGATATTTTTCCAAAATAAGTTTTTTTAACGCCAAGGCGCCAAGTTTTTTTATTAGAAATTCTTTGGTTGAATTTCTGATAAATACTTCACATTTCAAATGAGTTTGACTAAACTTTGCGCCTTTTTGCTGAATTTATCTTGGCGGTCCTGGCGGCATAGCGCCTTGGCGTTAAAATTCGGGTTGAATTTCTCAACTCTTTTTGGAAAGCTGTGACGAGATATTGCCGCTAAACGATCGCCAAAATATGCGCGATCGTTCATGCGACCGGCTTTTCTTTACCGCAATTGGCGTTTCAGGATCTTGCCGGTGGCGGTCATCGGCAGACTTTCGAGAAATTCGACGAAGCGCGGGTATTTGTAGCTTGCCATATTCGCGCGGCACCAATCGATAATTTCGTTTTCGGTCATCGCGGCGCCGTCTTTTTTGACGATATACGCCTTGATCTCCTCGCCGTGTTCGTTGCTCGCGACGCCGACGATCGCGCAAAGCGAAACGCCTTCGTGCGTCATCAAAACTTCTTCGAGTTCGCGCGGATAGACATTGAAACCGCCGCGCAGGATCATATCTTTTTTGCGGTCGGTGATGTAGAGATAACCTTCGGCGTCGCGCCGTCCGATGTCGCCCGTGTGAAACCAACCATTGCGGATCGCGGCGGCGGTCGCTTCGGGACGTTTGTAATAGCCTTTCATCACGCAATGACCGCGAATCGCGAGTTCGCCAAGCTCGCCGTCGGGCACAACGTCGTCGCCGTTTTCGTCAACGATCCGGACCTCGACGCCCCAGACCGGAAAACCGATCGAACCCGCTTTCGATGCGTCGTATTTATTGAAGACCGCGACCGGCGACGTTTCCGAGAGTCCGTAGCCTTCGACGATCTTCGCATTGAATCGCGCTTCAAAACCCTTTAAGACCTCGACCGGCAGGGGCGAGCCGCCCGATTTGCAAAACCGCAGGTTGCGGGAAATTCTTTCGAGATCGAATTTGCCGGCGTCCGCGAAATTATAGAGCGCCCAATACATTGTCGGGACGCCCGCAAAGATCGTCACGTCGTGTTTTTCCATCAGCGCAAGCGCGTCGGCGGCAGAAAATCGCGGCAGCAGAACGAGCGTCGCGCGGTTGTAAAATCCGGCATTCATTTGCACGACCTGCCCGAAGGAATGAAAAAGCGGCAATGCGACGAGATGCACGTCGGCATCGCGGCGCGGATACATCGTGTCGGAAAGCCGCGCGTTCAGCAAGATATTCAAATGCGTGAGTTCCGCGCCTTTCGGTTGTCCGGTCGTGCCGGAGGTGTAGAGAATCACAGCGGTGTCGTTTTCATTCGTCGTTTCGGATTCAAATTCGACCGGCTCGTTTTCGATAAATTGCCAAAATGTTTCGGTGTTTTCAGACGGCGCGGCGGCATTTTCATCGAGCGAGAGCAGAATAAATTTTTCGCATCGTTCGGCGTCGGTAAAACCTTTAAAACCTTCTTCGCCGAGCGGGAGTTCCGCATTGCCGTCAAAACAAAAATAGATGCGCGCGTCGGAATCGTCCAGATGATAGGTGATCTCACGCGATTTGAACAAAATATTGAGCGGCACAACTGTCGCGCCGGTTTTCAAAATGCCGAAATAAACCATCGGAAAAAATGGCAGATTCGGCGATGAGAGCGCGACCTTGTCGCCTTTGCCGATGCCGAGTTTTTTCAAACCATTGGCGATTTGGTTGGCTTTCGCGTCAATTTCGGCATAAGTAAACCGCGCGTCGCCGCAGATCACGGCAGTTCTGTCCGGCACGTTGCGGGCGCTGTCTTCGAGTAAAACGGCAAGATTTAACATAGATTTGTTAATG
>JBBQOA010000310.1:0-5803 GCA_038330465.1 Pyrinomonadales bacterium | reverse complement strand
TGCCGCGCGTCAAAGGCGGCGACGACGCGGCAAAAGCATTCTGGCTGCCGCTCTCGGCGTTGGGCGAAAAAGAAGACGAGTTTTTTGAAGATCATCTTCATATAATCAAATATTTTTTAGGTTTATGAATTTTTTTGGCTTTTGAGTAAAAAGGCGGAAAAGAGAAATTTATGGAAAAGAATGTCATCAATTTTTATTCAACAAAAGATGCTTACGGCTGTTTTTCAAATTTTTCGGCGCATCCTTTGCGGATAAACAACAAAGTTTGGAAAACGAGCGAACATTATTTCCAAGCGCAGAAATTTGCCGGAACCGAACACGAAGAAGAACTCCGGCTTGTTGATTCGCCGATGGTCGTTGCGCAAATGGGCAGAAGTCGCCAAAGACCGCTTCGCAAAGATTGGGAAATTGTGAAAGACGATATTATGCGCGAAGCGTTGCGGGCAAAATTTATGCCGAACGAAGATTTGAAAAAGATTCTGCTCGAAACGGGCGATGCTCTTCTCGTCGAACATACCGCGAATGACAACTATTGGGGCGACGGCGGCGATGGAAGTGGAAAGAATATGCTCGGCAAACCTTTGATGGAGCTTCGGGAAGAATTAAAAAAGGAGTAATTGAAATGAAACGTTTTTTTGCAACAGGCTTCTTTCTATTGATCTTTACGGTTTGTTCGAACGCGCAAACGGCTGCCGAAATGCGCGAGAGCGTCAAATTCGAGCGGCAAGCGGCGGCTGATTATAAGGCGCAGGATTTCGCCAAATTTCTTGAAAATATGAAACTTGCGAGCGATCTGCGCCCCGGTCACGCGCGGCTTCTCTATAATTTGGCGGATGCTTACGCGCTGAATGGCAAACCCGACGAGGCTTTGGCGGTTTTGGAAAGATTGGCAAAAATGGATTTGTTTTTCGCGGTCGAAAATGACGACGATTTCAAATCTTTGTTCGATCTGCCGAAATTCAAAATTATTCAAGCCGGGTTTGCGAGTAATCAAAAAGCCGTTAATCGAAGCGAAAAAGCTTTCACGATTCCCGAGAAAGATCTGATCACCGAAGGCATTGCTTACGACAGCACAACGAAACGATTTTTTGTTGGCAGTATTCATCGGCGTAAAATTGTCGCGATTGACGCCGGCGGCAAAGTTTCGGATTTTTCGCTCGACGCGGACGGTTTGTGGAGCGTTTCGGGAATGCGCGTCGATGAGGCGCGGCGCGTTTTGTGGGTGACGACGAGCGCGTTTCCGCAAATGACGAATTTTCAAAAAGCAGACGACGGCAAATCAGGCGTTTTCAAATACGATTTGCGAAGCGGAAAACTCTTGAAAAAATATCTGCTTTCAAACACGGACGCAAAACACGCGTTCGGCGATTTGATCATCGCGAAAAACGGCGACGTTTTTGCAAGCGACAGCATTTCGCCGAATATTTACCGCATTGAAACGAAACGGGACGAACTCGAAATTTTTCTTTCGAGCGATAATTTCTCGTCGCTGCAAGGTTTGGCATTTACGCCGGACGAAAAAATTCTGTTTGCCGCCGATTATTCAAAGGGAATTTTCCGCATTTCGATGAACGATAAAAAGATCGTGCAAATTGGCGTGGACGCCGCCACGAATCCGATCGGGATTGACGGAATTTATTTTGATCGCGGAAATCTGATCGCGATTCAAAACGGTTTTCGTCCGCACCGCGTCGCGCGTTTTGTGCTCAATAAAGATTTCAGCCGCGTTACAAAAAGCGAAACGCTCGAAGCCAATCACGCGGATTTTAACGAACCGACGCTCGGCGTCAAGGTCGGCAAAGATTTTTATTACATCGCCAACAGCCAGTGGGCTTTGACAAAAGAAGACGGCACTTTAGCCGCTGATAAATTGAAAGAACCCGTAATTTTACGTTTGAATCTTGAAGGAAAACAAAAATGATCCTACGAACACCCAACGAAAGATTTGAGAATTTGCCGGAATATCCGTTTGCGCCGCATTATACAAACTTCGGCGCGGCGCGGATGCATTTTGTTGACGAAGGCGAAAGCGTAGCGCAAGAAACGGTTTTGATGCTCCACGGCGAGCCTTCGTGGAGTTTTCTTTATCGCAAAATGATTCCGATTGCCGCCGCCGCGAACACGCGCGTGATCGCGCCCGATCTGCTTGGTTTCGGTAAATCCGACAAATTTACTGAAGCCGCAAAATATACTTACGCGATGCACGTTGAAAGCATCCGGGCGTTGATCGAAAATCTCGATCTGCAAAATATCACGCTCGTCTGTCAGGATTGGGGCGGATTGATCGGTTTGCGCGTCGCGGCAGAAATGAGCGACAGATTTTCGCGGATCGTCGCCGCCAATACTTTTCTGCCGACGGGCGACGAAAAAGTTCCGAAGGCTTTTAAGATGTGGCTCGCGATGTCGCAGGCAATGCCGGTTTTTCCGGTTGGGAAAATTGTCAAAATGGGCTGCAAAACAAGGCTTGAACGGGAAATCGTTAAAGCCTACGACGCGCCTTTTCCCGATAAAACATACAAGACGGCGGCGCGGGTTTTTCCGACGCTGGTGCCGATCACGCCCGACGATCCGGCATCTGAAGCGAACCGACGGGCGTGGAAAATCCTGCGAAAATGGGAGAAACCTTTTCTGACGGCGTTTGGCGACAGCGACCCGATCACGCGCGGCGCGGACCGCGTTTTGCAAGCGCAAATTCCGGGCGCAAGCGGTCAAAAACACCAAATTTTGGAAGACGCCGGACATTTTATTCAGGAAGACAAAGGCGCAGAATTAGCGGAAATCATCGTTAGTTTTATCGCCGACACAAAGTAGGCTCTGTTGACATAAGAGATTTTGTCGCTGAAAGCGACTGATTTAATAGCGTCGGGAGCATCCCGACGGATTGGTCGAGCGTTCAAGCCGTCCCTGAAGGGGACGAATAATCGGTGTCTTTGTTCGACGCCTTCAGCGTCGGATCTTTTTCTCGGATCATCCGTCGGGTGTTACCCGACGCTATTAAATTTGTCGGCTTCACCGACCTTTTGGTTTATGTCAACAGAATCTGGTGTAATTGGTATAACGATTTTGCAAAGGTTTTTTAGGAATTAACCACAGAGTTCACAGAGAAGAACACGGAGAAAATCATGAGTTTTTTTGAATGTCGAAAATGCGAATCGCCGATAAATGTTCCAAATGATTGGACAAATGAAAAGAAGGCGGAAATTGCGTCTTTGATTAGAAAAACAAGCCCGCTTGTTGCGATTCAGTATTTTCGTCCGATCGGAATGAATTTAAGCGATGCAAAAGGAATTTCTCTGCACGTTACACGAGAAAAAGGTCAGTGCCATCGTTGCAAAACCGGATTGGTCGAATTTGAAGACAATTGTCCTAAATGTAAAAGTTTGAATCTTGATTGGTAGTTTATAAGGATTTTTCGGAAGTTTTTGAAAAATTAGAAGCGATTTGAAGATTAGTGAGGAATAATCCGAAATCCGAAATCCCAAATCCAAAATTGAATTAGGCTTTCGGGTAGAAAGCCGAAAATGGAGAAAAATAAAAGTATGGAAAGTAGATGGACAGCAATTAAATTTGCACAAATGAAAAATGGTTATGATTATTGGCTAATGAAATGTTCTTGCGGAACTCAAAAAGAAGTTCTTTACAAAAATTTCAAAAGCGGTAAATCCAAAAGTTGTGGTTGTTACAATCGAGAGATTATAACGGGAAGAATAAGTCCGCTGCGAAAAGCATACGGAGAAAGCGACTTACAGTTTTTATTCAATATTTATAAAAAAGGCGCAAGAGATAGAAATCTTGAATTTTTATTAACCAGAGAAGAGTTCCGAAAATTAACTTCGTCAAACTGTTTTTTCTGCGGAATTGAACCTAAACAGAAAACAGGAAGAATAAAATACACACAAACTTACGGCGAATATTCATATAACGGAATTGACCGAAAAGATAACACTCAAGGTTATACAATTCAAAACTGTTTACCTTGTTGCAAAATCTGTAACTACGCAAAGCACAAAATAAGTTTTGAAGAATTTGAAGAATGGTTAAATCGAGTTGTCGATTTTAGGACTGGAGGAAACAAATATGTTTGAAATTAACAGAATCATCGACACGGATTCGTACAAGGCATCGCATTTTTTGCAATATCCGCCGAATACGACGCGGGCTTTTTTCTATCTTGAATCACGCGGCTCGGATCGCGATTGGAATGAAACGGTGTTTTTCGGTTTGCAGTATTTGCTGAAAAATTACTTTCTTGCGCCGTTTACGCAAGCAATGGTCGAAGAAGCGCGCGAAGTGATACGAGCGCACGGGTTGCCGTTCAATTACGACGGCTGGACGAGCCTTATTAAAAAACACGGCGGCAAATTGCCTTTGCGAATTCGCGCCGTCGCCGAAGGTTCGGTCGTTCCGCTCCATAATGTGCTGATGACGGTCGAGACGACCGACGACGAATTTGCGTGGCTCGGCAGCTGGTTTGAAACGCAGTTGATGCGCGTTTGGTATGCGATCACGGTTTGCAGTCAATCGTTTCAGATCAAAAAGGACGTTTACAAAGTTTTGCAGGAAACGGCGGACGACGCGGACGCGGAAATCGCTTTTAAGGTTCACGATTTCGGCGCGCGCGGCGTTTCAAGCCAGGAAACGGCGGCGATCGGCGGCGCGGCGCATCTTGTCAATTTTATGGGCACGGACACGATGGCTTGCTTGCTTTTGCACCGCAAATTTTATCATTCGGAAATGGCAGGATTTTCGATTCCTGCCGCCGAGCATTCGACGATCACAAGCTGGGGACGAGATAACGAAGCGGAGGCGTATCGCAATATGCTGCGGAATTTCGCCAAACCCGGTGCGCTTCTCGCGGTTGTTTCCGATTCGTGGAATATTTATGAAGCGGTCGAAAAGATCTGGGGCGAAGAGTTGAAACAAGAAGTCATCGATTCGGGCGCAACCATCGTGATCCGTCCCGATTCAGGCGAACCGGTCGAGGTCGTCTCAAAAGTTGCGCAGCTTTTGGCGGAAAAATTCGGGTTTGATATAAATTCGAAAGGCTATAAGGTTTTATAAAATGTCCGCATCATTCAGGGCGACGGCGTCAATCAAAATTCGATCCGGCAAATCTTGCAGCGTTTGAAAACGGAAGGCTTTTCCGCGTCGAACATTGCCTTCGGCATCGGCGGCAGTCTGCTGCAAAAGGTTGACCGCGACACTTTGAAATTCGCTTATAAATGTTCAGCGATCGTTACCGACGGGCGTTTGCGCGAAGTTTATAAAGAGCCGATCACCGACGCGGGCAAAAACAGCAAACGCGGCAGATTGGATTTGATCCGCGACGAAAACGGCGCCTACAAAACCGTCAAGATCGAGGCGACCGATTCGGTTTCCGCCGAAAATTCACAGCTGCGAACCGTTTTCGAAAACGGCGCGCTTTTGATCGACGATGATCTTGAAGCGATCAGAAAAAGGGCAAGATAAATTTAAGATTTAAAAATTAAAAATTAAAAAGCCGCAAAAAAAGCGTCTTGCTTGATCATTAAATCTCAAGTCAGACGCTTTTTTAATTTTTAATTTCCCCTAAATCGGTTCGGCGCCGGTGGCGCGGTTCAGATAGTGATAAAGTTCGTTAAAATCGCGAAGCGCGCGGTTCATGATCAGCGGCAGTTGCGGAATGTCGCTCGTATTGACAATGAGATTCAAGTTTCGCAAAAATGCGTCGTGGGCGTTCATCGTCGTGCCGGCATCTTCGAGCGAGATCAAAAATAAACGCCGCCGTTCCGAAGAATACATCGCGTTGACCTTTTGCTGCAAG
>JBBQOA010000309.1:0-5804 GCA_038330465.1 Pyrinomonadales bacterium | reverse complement strand
CACCGGCGGGCAGATGGTCTGGTATATCAACAACAGCGCGACCAATACATTCCGGGTCGAAGTCTTCGGACTTGATTCGGATTATACGGCGCCGGGCGATTACGACGGCGACGGCAGATTCGATCTCGGAACTTTCCGCAGCGGAACTTTTTACTATTTGCGCAGCACGCTCGGCTATGGATCGGTTCAATGGGGCGCCGACGGCGATCTCGTCGCGCCGGGCGATTACGACGGCGACGGCAAAACCGATTTCGCGGTCGTCCGTCAGGGCACCAATTACACGTGGTATATTCTGCGCTCGTCAGACGGCGGATTTTGGTCGCCGCAGTTCGGGACGAAATCGTTCTTTACGACGCAGGGCGATTACGACGGCGACGGCAAAACGGATGTTTCCGTCTGGAATCCGGTTAATGGCGTGTTCTACGTTCTGCGCAGTACGACCAGTTCGGTGGGGCAATACGCCTTTGGACAAAACGGCGATTATCCGATTGCCAATTACGATACGCACTAATTCGATTGCGGATTTTGGATTGCGGATTGCCGATTTGTCTAGTCAAGGAGAAGAGAATTTTCCGCTTCAGACAAATCCAAAATCTAAAATCCAAAATCCAAAATCCAAATGGGAGAATAAAAATGAAAAATTTAGTAAAAAAAATCGGAGAAGGTTTGATCGGATTATCCTTGATCTTCTCGACCACGGCGATTCCGGCGCTCGCTTCGAGCCACGCGGAAGCGCCGCTCATTTCGATGGACAGATTTGCCGACAATACCGACACCTACGCTTTTCGGAGCGTTGAGCCGGGACGCGACGGCTTTGTCACCCTGATGGCAAACTACATTCCGCTTCAGGAACCGTCGGGCGGACCGCAATGGTTTCGTTTTGACGATACGGTTTTGTATGAGATCAAGATCGACAACACGGGCGACGGTCTCGAAGACATCACCTATCAATTTCAATTTACGACACAGACCGTCAACGGCGAAACGGTTTTAGGACAATCGACCGTCAATCAGGACGGTGTGATCAGCAGCTTGACCGATCCCGATTACAATATGCCGCAAACCTATACGGTCCGGCGCGTCGAGCGTCTCGGCGGTCGCCGCGGTCAATTGATCGCCGCCGGTCTGCGCACGCCGCCCGCCAATATCGGACCGCGCGTGACACCAAATTATGAAACAAATCTCGGTCAACCCGCAGTTTACCCTTTGAGCAACGGCGGCAAGGTTTTTGCCGGACAGCGCGATGAATATTTTTACATCGATCTCGGTGTTTTCGACGCGCTCAATTTACGCGCACCGCTCTCGACGACCGGCGGCATCGATTCGACCAAAGGCTATAACGTCAGCTCGATCGCGATCGAAGTTCCGATTCAGGATCTGACGCGCGGTCGCGCCGTGCCGTCAGGTCCGACCGACCCGAATGCGGTGATCGGTGTCTGGGCAACGGCGAGCCGCCGGACGACGCGCGTCATCAATAAAGATTCGTCGCGGGTCAACGCCGGCGATTGGGTGCAGGTTTCGCGGCTCGGCAATCCGCTCGTCAACGAAGTCGTCATTCCCTTAAAACTGAAAGACGCTTTCAATTCGCTCTCGCCGGTCAATGACGCGGTTGCCGCGCCGTATGTTCTCGATCCGGAAATCGCGCGCTTGCTGAATGCGGTTTTCGGGATCACGATTCCGCCGCCGCCGCGTAATGATCTGGTCGCGATCTTTGCGACCGGAATTCCGGTCAACGCTGTCACGGGACCCGATTACACGACGTTTCTTTCGGACGGTATTCCGCACGAATATCTGCGTTTGAATACGGCGATCCCGATCACGCCGATCGCGAATATGAATCGGCTCGGACTGCTCGGCGGCGATGTTGCCGGTTTTCCGAACGGACGCCGGGTCTTTGACGACGTCACCGACATCGCGCTGCGTGCCGTCGCGGGCGGGACGCCGTTCACACCGGCGACCAATATGGCGCCGAACAATATGCTCGGCGACGGGGTCAGCGCCAATCCGGAAGGACCGCTGCTGACGCGTTTCCCGTATTTGCTTCCGCCGAATCAGGGCAATCAGCCGCGCACTTCGAATCAGACGCTGACCGAAGGGAAACTGCGGACTTCGAAATTACCGATCGTTGATGAACAAGGTAATGTGAAATAAGCAAAAAAACGATCGTGCCTGAAAGTTCGTCGAACTTTCAGGCACGAATAATTTAAAAGAATATGCAGAACAAACGAATAACTTTTCATTTTTTTATAATTTTCGCGGCGTTTTTGAGCTGTTTCAGCAGCGCGTGTTCGCTGAAAATGAGCGCACCGAACACGGTCAAAGCGGCAAACGAAAATTTGCTCGGTGCGACCGCCGATGAGGAAATAAATGAATCGTTAAAGATCATCGAAAAAATGCCCGATTCGCCGACGGGCTACACGCAGCTTGCCGCGACTTATATCAAACGGGCACGCGCGACCGGCGATTTCGGGCTTAATTCAAAAGCCGAACTCGCGATCGAAAAAGCCTTGCAAATCGCGCCCGCCGACATTCCGGCGCGAAAATTACAAGCCTCTTTGAATTTAACGTTTCATCGTTTCGCCGAAGGTCTCGAACTCGGCAAAAAATTGCAGGCGGAATTTCCGACCGACCCGTTTGTGTACGGCGTTTTGACCGATGCGAACGCCGAGCTCGGCAATTACACGGAAGCCGTCGAAGCCGCGCAGAAAATGGTCGATCTGAAACCGAATTCGTCATCTTACGCCCGCGTCGCGCATCTGCGTTCGCTTTACGGCGATTCAGAAGGCGCGGTCGAAATGTTCAAACTTGCCGCCCGCACGAGCGATCCCGCCGACAAAGAAGCGCAAAGCTGGTGTCTCGTGCAGCTCGGCGACGAGCTCTGGAAAAACGGCAAATACGCCGAATCCGAAAAGGTTTACGACGAGGCTTTGGCGAATTTTCCGCAGTTTTATCTCGCTCTCGCGGGAAAAGGTCGCGTTCGTGCCGCGCAGAATGATCCGGACGCTGCCGTCAAATTCTTGAGCGCCGCGCTCGACCGCGTTCCGAATGTCGAAACCGCGATCCTGCTCGGCGATATTTATACGAAACAAGACAACGCCGAAAAAGCCAAACAACTTTACGATCTGGTCGAGGTCATCGAACAGAAGATCGGCGTGAGTAACGATCAAAAACGGCTCGCGCTGCTCTGGGCTGACCACGATTTAAAATTAGACGAAGCGTTGACGATCACGCGCCGCGAATACGAAAACCGGAAAGACATTTTCACGGCAGACACGCTTGCCTGGACGCTCTACAAAAAAGGTCAGTTGGCGGACGCGAAAACGGCGATTACGTCGGCGCTGAATCCGAAAGCCGGCGAGGCGCGAATTTACTATCACGCGGGAATGATCGAAAAGGATCTGGGCAACCGCGCCGAAGCAAAAAAAATGCTCGCGGCGGCTTTGAAACTCAATCCGATGTTCGATCTGATCCAAGCTGAAACGGCGCGCAAGGCTTTATCGGAATTGAAATGAACGGGAAACTTCCGTGTCTCTTGCCGGCAACGGCGCAAAGCGGCGAACAAGGATTCCGATTTTCCCGTGACTTGAAGAAAAAGAGAAGTTATTGAGCGTTTTTCAAACGCTTGCCGGCAGGATGCCGGCGCTCCCCCAAAAGGCTTATTTATGAAATCGAAATTTTACATTCTGATCGCGCTTTTATTTTTGAGTTTATCGGCGGCGGCGCATCCTTTGGGCAATTTCAGCATCAATCAATATTCGCGGCTCGAAGTCGAAGGCGGGCGCATCAAGATCCGGCAGATTGTCGATCTTGCGGAAATTCCGACGTTTCAGCTTTCCAGCGAGATCGACGCGGACAAAAACGGCACGCTTTCCGAGTCGGAATTAAACGCCTACGCCGAACGCCTGACGCCCGAACATCTCGCGAATCTGTCTTTGAGCGTCAATGGTCAGCCGACGGAGATTCGCGCCGAATCAAAAAATGTTTCGCTTCAAACCGGCGCGGGAAATTTGCCGACGCTGCGGATCGAATGGAATCTGGCGGGCGATATTTCAAATCCTGCCGACCCGAATCAGGTCAATTTCGAGAACAAAAACTACGCGGAAAGAATCGGCTGGAACGAGATCGTTCTAAACCGCGTCGGGAGCGTCAATATTTTCAATGCAAATGCTTTCGGCAGCGCGCTCACCGACGAATTAAAGGCGTATCCGCCGGAAAATCTGAACGCGCCGCTCGCTGAAAGAACCGCGAGTTTCTCGTTTTCGACGAATGCCGTTCCCGCCAATGCCAAGATCTTACAAAACCGCGACGGACACGCGACGGCGGCGGTCCAGAAAGACCGGCTCGCGGAACTGATCGCCGTTCCCTCCATCACGCCCGCGATTGCGTTTTTTGGTCTTCTTCTCGCATTCGGACTCGGCGCGATGCACGCGATGTCGCCCGGACACGGCAAAACGGTTGTCGGTGCCTATCTGGTCGGCTCGCGGGGAACAGTGAAACACGCCGCCTTTTTAGGTTTGACGGTGACGATTACGCACACGCTCGGCGTCTTTGCGCTTGGGCTCATCACGCTTTTTGCTTCAAATTATATTCTGCCCGAAAAATTGATGCCGTTCTTGAGTTTCGTGTCGGGTTTATTGGTTTTATATATCGGTCTGACGATTTTCAAATCTCGCCTGTTTGCGGCGTTCGGTTGGGAAAATGCCGGTCATTACGGTCACGGTCACGTGCACGATCACGGGCATTCGCACGATAATCATAATCACGCGCCGCTTCAACCATCCGCTAACGCAGATGGTTCTGACAATTTTACGCACACGCACGATGGGCAGACGCATTCGCATCTGCCGCCCGCCGAAATTTCGTGGAAAAATCTGCTCGCACTCGGAATTTCGGGCGGACTTTTGCCGTGTCCGTCGGCACTCGTGCTGATGCTTTCGGCGATTTCATTAAACCGCGTCGGTTACGGTTTAGTGCTGACGCTCGTTTTCAGTTTCGGTTTGGCGGCAACGCTGACGACGGTCGGTTTGCTCTTTCTTTATGTCGGAAAAGCGTTCGGCGGCTCACGGCTCGGGCAGAGCCGGATTTTTAAAGCCTTGCCGGTCGCGAGCGCGTTTGTGATTGCCTGTGTCGGCGCGGTAATCTGTTATAATTCGATAGGTTAAAAATATGAGCGAGATCTTTTTGTTATTTTCTGCCGGTTCGACCGTCGGAGTGTTGGGATTAGGCTTTTTTCTCGGTTTGAAACACGCGACCGAAGCCGATCATTTGGCGGCGGTTTCGACGATCGTTTCCGAACGCAAAAGTCTTTGGAGTTCGGCGCTCGTCGGCGGTCTGTGGGGTTTGGGACACACGATCTCGCTCGTTTTGGCGGGAGTTTTCGTAATTTTGCTGAATTTTCAGATCAGTGAAAAGACCGAGCGAATGCTCGAATTCGGCGTCGGCGTGATGCTCACATTGCTTGGTTTGAATGTTCTCAGAAAATTATTCAAAGGCGGCAAACTTCATTTTCACGCGCACGAACACGGCGCGCGCGAACACGTTCATCCGCATATTCACGCGGCGGCGACGGAAGACGAAAAAAAATCGCACCACGGTTTTAAGTTCAGCCCGCGCGCGCTGCTGATCGGCATGGTGCATGGACTCGCGGGCAGCGCGGCGCTAATGCTGTTGGTTCTGCCGACGATCCAATCGCCGACGCTCGGTTTGCTTTATATCGCGATTTTCGGCATCGGTTCGATCGGCGGAATGATGCTGATGAGCTTTCTCGTTGGTCTGCCGTTTCATCTGACGGCGGCGCGTTTCAA
>JBBQOA010000308.1:0-5817 GCA_038330465.1 Pyrinomonadales bacterium | reverse complement strand
GGCGAATCCGAGATTTTCATTGGCTTCAACCGTATCGGCGCCCTCGTCCTGCAGAGCGTAAGCGCGGATCTTGTTGATAATTCCGATGCCGCGACCTTCCTGCTGCTGATAAACGATCGCGCCGCGTCCTTCTTTTTCGATCAATTCCATCGCTTTTTGCAGCTGCTGACCGCAATCGCATTTGATCGAACCGAAGACATCGCCGGTCAGACATTGCGAATGGATCCGCACCAGCGTCGGAATGTCCGCATTCATTTCACCTTTAAATAAAACAACGAATTCTTCTTGACTGTTGAGCGAACGATAACCGGCGATCTTAAATTCTCCGATTGCCGTGGGAAGATTCGCAACGGCGATCTGTTTAACTGATACTTGAAGGTTTTTTGGCAGACAATCGTGGTTGTTTTCGGACAAATTCAAACTCCTAAAATAAAGTGTTGATGAAAATTATAACTCTTTACCGCGAGAAATAATAAATAGTAATTTTAATTTCAGGATGATTGGTTGATTCAGTATGGAAAATTTGTAAAAAAAAATGCCGGCATTGAATAAAAATGCCGGCATTTTTTTTGAGATCGTTTATTGATTATCTCTCTTCTTCTTTATTCTCTTCGTCGGTTTCAACTTTTTCTTCGGTTTCATGGTGTGCAAAAACAGCACTGTCGCCGGTTCCGAAAATCCGCGCTAAGAGCCCATTCAAAACTTCCGAAACTTTTGAAGGCTGACTTTCTTTAACGAATACTGGAACTTGTTCGTCCGCAAAAGCGAAATCTAATCTGACGAGTTCAGCCGTCACGTGACGGCAGAATGAGCAATCAATTAAATGGCTGACCATCGGTTTTGATTCGCGTTCGTTTAAATTTCCTTCAACAAAAGCCGTTAATGAATCTTCGTCTAAGTGGTTTTCTTGTATTGATAAAACATTTGCGGTAGATTGCCGATTAAGATAACGGTTTAGAAGTCTCTGTATTTTTAATTCCTCTGAATTTATGTTCCCCGTGTTTTCCATGATAATTCCAGCCTCCCGTAGAAAAAGACGCAACCTTTTCCATTATTTGCGTAAATATATTTGGTTGGGGCAAAATCTCTTCTGATGATTATTTGGGGAGTTTAGGTTGTCGTTAAATTTTCATACAGATTTCGACTGGCTAAATCCTGCGTGGCAAGTTCCATACAGATTTCGATTTCATCTTCCCGCAACTCGTGTTTGCCACGTAATTCGGTACGAAAAAGTTGTAAAACCTTAGCGTAGCTTTTTTCCAGCCAACGCATAATTGTTGATTCGTGAATACGGCTTTCGGGATTTTTTTCGCGTGTCGGCGATTTTCTTTGAAACCAATCACGCAGTGGCGAGGTTTCATTTTCAACCATCCGCGCAATTTCCCGAAGTTTCATATTTTCAACGTGATAATAAAGCAAAAGTAATTTTTCGTGGGCATCAAGACTGCCGAAAGCCGTTTCAATCGCCGAAACCGTTGCTTTTTTATAACGATCTCTGGAAATCTTCTCGATCATCTCTTCTTCACCGCCGGGCGCATCTTCGGCAAAACTCGCGTGGGCGAAACCTTCACCGACATTTTCCGTCATTTCGTCGAGTGAAATATCGTCGTGCGATGCGCGATGCAGGTCAACCAATGAATGCCAGATAACGGTGCGCAGCCAACCGCGCAGGCTTCCGCGTCCGCTGTAGGTTGAGAATTTTGAAACTCTGGCGCCATCAACGACGCGGGTTCCGTAAAGTTCGACATAAACCGTGTCAACAACTTCTTGTGCGTCAATGTCGGTGCTTGCCAGATGCCGCGCAACTCTTTCCAGATAGATGCGGTGATTTTGGTCAAATTCCCACCATGCCCGTTCGTTTCCGTTTGAGCACGCCAGAGCCAAAAACAGATCGTCAACTTGAATCTGCCGCAGAAAGTCGGTTAATTCTTCGGTCGAAACATTTTCAGGCGAATTGAGCAGATATTTACGCGCGGTTTTTTGCAGCGATTCTTTAAAGCATTCGATCCGCACACCAAAATTGGGCGCGTTCTCAATACATCGGTGGAAAAGTTCTTCCATTACCGATTCGCATTCTTTTGGTAATTCTGATTGCTGAGTTGATTCCGTGACCATTTCGAAAATTTATTATAAACGAATTTTTTGATTTAGACTAGCCTTTTCTAAAACTTCGAGCGTAGAAAGATAAATCAGCTGCTCGCGCCGGTTTCCAAACTTAATGACGGATTCGTTGCGGGCGGCACAGAGCTGTGAATTTTTTCCTCGACATACTGTAATTGATAAAGCCGCCAGTAGAGTCCGTGCAAATTCAAAAGCTCCTGATGCGTGCCGCTCTCGCGTAGTTCGCCGTGATGGAAAACCATAATTCGATCGCATTTCTGAATCGTCGAAAGCCGGTGCGCGATGACGAGCGAAGTTCTTTCCTGCATTACGCGTTCGACGGCTTGTTGAATCAATTGCTCGGTTTCCGTATCGATCGAACTCGTCGCTTCGTCCAGAATCAAAATCGTCGGTTCAAACGCCAAGGCGCGCGCGAAACTTATTAATTGTTTTTGTCCAACGGATAAACCGGCGCCGCGTTCTTTGACTTCGGATTTATAACCTTCTTTGATCTTTTCGATAAACCCGTCAGCGTGAACTTCGGCGGCTGCCCAACGGATTTTTTCGTCGGTAATTTCTTTATTGCCGAGCCGGATATTGTCTTCGATCGCGCCGCTGAATAAAAAAACGTCCTGCAGAACGACCGCAAAATTTTCGCGCAGATCGCGCAGATTCCAATCCTTGACATCAACACCGTCAACCAGAATCCGACCTTTCTGAATATCGTAAAAACGCATCAGCAGATTCGTGACGGTCGTTTTTCCCGAACCCGTGTGACCGACGAGCGCGACCGATTCGCCCGGATTGATCGTGAACGAAATGTCCTTTAAGATCCAATCTTCCTTTTTGTAAGCAAACCAAACATTTTGAAATTCGATCTTGCCGATAACCTTGCCGCTCTTTTTCGGATTTTCAGGCGATTTTATTTCGATCGGCAGATCAAGCAGCAGAAAGATCCGGTGCGATGCGACGATCGCCGCTTGCAGAATGTTGAATTTATCGGACAAATCACGAATCGGCTGAAAAAGATTTTGCGAATACTGGACAAGCGCGATCACAATGCCGATCGTCAAAATCTGGTTGCCTGTCGACATTTCACTGATAAATTGATAACCGCCGAACCAAATAATCAGTGCGACGCCGAGTGTGCCGATAAAATCAACCATCGGATAAAAGATCGAATAATAATAGATCGTTTCGATATTTGCTTCGCGGTAATCATTGTTGATCTCGTCGAAATTCTTCTGCGTCTTTGCTTCGGCGTTGAAAAGCTGAACGGTTTGCGCGCCCGAAATATGTTCCTGCAAAAAGGCGTTGAGCTTGGCGGTGCGCGTGCGGACTTTATCAAAGCCGTTGCGGGCGTGTTTGCGAAACCAATTCGTTGCCGTGAAAAGCAGCGGAACGGTGATCAAGGACACGAGCGCGAGCTTCCAGTTATACGCGAACATCTGCACGATGATCGCGAAAATAATCACCAAATCGCCCAGAACATCGATCACGCCCGACGTGAAAAGTTCGTTCAGCGCGTCAACATCAGACGTAATGCGCGTGATAATTCGCCCGACCGGATTTTTGTCGTAATAGGCAACTTCCTGATCTTGAAGTTTGGTGTAGATCTGCGTCCGGATATCGAACATCACTTTTTGTCCGACAGTATTAAGAAGGATTTCCTGAACGTAGCTGAAAATAAAACGAAACAGAAACAATCCGAAAAAAGCGAGCGCAAACAACCAGATTCCGTCGGTTTGTTTGGGCGTAATAAAATCGTCAACCGCAATTTGCGTAAAACGCGGCTGAAGACTGGCGAGAACATTGACCAAAACCGTCAGCACGAGCGCCGCCGCCGCGATATGCCAGTAAGGTTTGAGATAACTAAAAAGCCGTTTCGCCACGCGAAAATCGTAAGTTTTCCCGATCGCTTCTTCTTCGTTTGATTTCTGCGTTTCTACGGACATTGTTAATTTAGATTTTAGATTTGTGATTTACGATTGGCAATTTGAATTTTAAAGTTTTATGGCATAATACGTTTCAGGGAAAAAAACTTCGCAATTATAAATTCAAAATCGTATGAACCGCTTCATCAACGAACGCAAAAATAATTGGGAACGACTCGAAGATCTGCTTTCGCTGATCGACGGCACATCTTTGCGCGGTCTTTCGCGGGTCGAAGTTCGTGAATTCGGCGAGCTTTACCGCCGCGCCGCAACCGATCTGGCGATTGCCCGCGCCGAAACACGCGACCCGAAGCTCGTCAATTATTTAAATAGTCTGGTCATTCGCGCCCACGGCAAGATCTATCGCGCCGAAGCGCAGGGCGCCAATATCGTCTGGCAGTTTTTTACAAAAGAATTTCCGCAAGCTTTTCGCAAAAACTCGAATTATATGTGGATCGCGTTCGCGATCTTTATGATTTTCTTTGTGTTCGGTTTTATAGCGACTTGGATCGACACGGATTTTACGAATTTTGTCGGATTGACCGGCGTTCCCGAAGCGGCGCGGAATAATCATAAATGGTGGCTTTCGCTCAATGACTCGAATCAGATCGGCGCGGGATTTATTCTTTCGAACAATATTATCGTTTCTTTTCACGCCTTTGCGATGGGCGTCTTTTTCGGGATCGGCGCGCTTTACGACATCGCCTTTTTCGGCGCGCACGTCGGCAGCGCATTGGCGGCGTGCTACAAAATAAATCCGCCGTTCGGTAATGCGCTCGCGGGCTTTATGGTCGGACACGGCGTGATCGAAATCTCGACGGTTCTTTTCTGCGGCGGCGCGGGCGCGATGATCGGCTATGCGCTCGTTAATCCGGGCGATCTGACGCGCACGCAGGCGTTAAAGAAAAAAGGAATGGAAGCCGCGCGGATCGTCATCGGCAGCGCGTGTTTGCTCGTTATCGCCGGCATCATCGAGGGGTTTCTCTCGCCGTCAAATTTGCCCGCGTGGATCAAGATCGGCACCGGCGTTTCGACCGGCATTGCGATGTATTCGTATTTGTTTCTGGTCGGCAGAGAAGAAGTTGGGTCTGTGAATAATGAACAGCCCCGCAGCATAAGCTAATTGGGAGTCAAAACGGCGAAGTTTATTCCGCCGCCGGAGAATTCATCGGGATATTAAAAATTTCTTTTTACGGCTTGACGGAGATTTCGCGGACAAGACTCAAATCTATCTCTTTGGTCGAACCGTCTTTCATCTTGATTCGTAAGGTTCCGCTCGCGGGAACGTCGATTCGATTACCGTAACGATTTTCGCGATTTCCATTATCGTCAGAATTATTATCTCGGTCATTGTTATCCCGGTCATTTCTTCGCGAAGTGTCAAAAGAAATTGCGCCGCTCAGCCGAACATTGAAAGTGCCGCCGCCGATTGTTCCGCCATTCGTTATGTGCAGAATCACAGTCTGCCGTTTCATAAGTTTGACGTTGGCAGTTTCGCGTCCGGTGCCGCCTTCGCCGCTCTGCGCATACTCGCAACATAAAATAGCAGTTGAACTGTTGCGTTCCAGTAACTCAAAATTAATGGAAGCCATATCACCCATTCTTCGTCTTTTAACGTCAAAAACTATCGTCAGTTCGCCCGGACCTGCCGTAAATGAATAAAAGTTTTCTTTATTATTATCCTTTTGATGATCGATAAAACTTCCTGATAATTCAGCGGAAGTAAGCGGTGTCGGATTGTCGCGGTCGGTCGATTGGGCAAACACGGAGTCTGCAAAAGCGG
>JBBQOA010000307.1:0-5824 GCA_038330465.1 Pyrinomonadales bacterium | reverse complement strand
TTTTTCGGACGCCGATCGGAAAACGCCGGAATCTGCCGTCAATGTTTGCCCAACTGTTTTCGCCCGACAAATTTCTGCCGCGGCTCGCCGTCAAATGCAGACAACGCGCCTGATTCGGGCATTCCGAACGCATCACGCAGGTTTCGCAAATATCGCCTTTATCGATCAACCAGATCCGCGCGAGCGCGACGTCTTCGTTTTTTAACATTTGCGAAGTGATCGCCTGCAAAGTTTCCTGCACCGGACTTTTTCTGACGATCAGCTCATTTATCGATTTAAAAGAAATTTCGGAAGTCATCGGCAGAAGTCTAACGATATTTCGTTGCAGGTGCAACGTGATATCGTTGTTCATTGAGATCTCGTTGTGAAAAGAAAATCGATTTCAAGGACTAAATTGTTGAAAATAGATGGATTAAGATTTCTGCGGCGTTTGGCACAACAGATGCACTAATAGAGAGCGTAACGAGAAAAGTTACGGGGAATTATTTTAGACTTTAGGAGAAAAAATACAATGCAAAGAATAACAGCAATCAATCACGAAACAGCCGAAGGAAAGGCAAAAGAATTACTTGACGGTGTCAAAGCGAAAATCGGTTTTGCGCCGAATTTGATGAAAACAATGGCGAGTTCGCCGGCAGTTTTGGAAGCGTATTTGAATTTCAGCGGTACGCTCGGCGCGTCGCTCAACGCTAAACTTCGCGAACAGATCGCCTTAACGGTTGCCGAGATCAATGGCTGTCGGTATTGCGCTTCGGCGCATTCGGCGATCGGAAAAATGGTCGGACTCGATGAAACTGCGATTGTTGATGCCCGCCGCGCTTCTTCGGCGGACGCGAAAAGCGATGCCGCTTTGAAATTTGCGAGCGCGCTTGTCATCAATCGCGGAAAAGTTTCCGATGTAGATATTGCCGCCGTCAAAACTGCGGGCTACTCTGAAAAAGAGATCAGCGAGATCGTCGCCAATGTTGCGCTGAATATTTTTACGAATTATTTTAATGAAACGGCTGAAACGGTCGTCGATTTTCCGGCGATCGAATTTCCGCTGGCAAGCCGTGCCGCTGCTTGATTTGAGATTGTCGATCACGGATTCGGGAACGTTTGCCGGACGAAGCCGAATCCGTGATCTGAAATTTGAAAGCGATAAATATTTTGTAAAATAAATTAGGATCGGCGAACAAGAACGGGAAGTTCGCCGATCGAAATCCGAAATTCGAAATCGATATGTCGCATAAATTTTTTGATCTAACGTTTACCGAGAGCGTCAAAGCCGCGCAGGAAAAGTACGGTTCGCGGCGGAATTACGCACGAATGGAAGGCGGAAAACCTGATTTTTACGGTTTAACTGACGCCGAAGAGGATTTTATCGAACGCCGCGACGGTTTTTATATGGCAACCGTCAACTCGGAAAGTCAGCCGTATATTCAGTTTCGTGGCGGACCGCCGGGATTTTTGAAAGTTTTGGACGTGGCGACGCTCGGGTTTGCCGATTTTCGGGGAAATCTTCAATATATCAGCGTCGGGAATTTGAACGAAAACAAAAAAGCGGCGTTGTTTTTGATGGATTATCCGAATCAAACCCGTTTGAAAATATTGGCAAATGTTGAGGTGATTGACTCCAAAGACGCGCCGGAATTGATCGAGAAATTGACAGTTCCGGATTACAAGGCAAAGATCGAACGGGCGATTATTCTGCACGTCGAAGCCTTTGATTGGAACTGTCCGCAGCATATCACGCCGCGCTATACGATGGACGAAGTCAAACAGATGATTGCACCGATGACCGAGCATATCGAAAAACTGGAACGCGAAATCGAAGAATTAAAGAAAAATAAAGGAGCAAAACAATGAGCGAACAAACAATTCCGCAACCGACCGACATCAAACCGCCGTTCGATCTCGAAAAGGCGCTAGCAAAGGTCAAAGCCGCCGAAAACGCCTGGAACTCGCGCGATCCCGAACGCGTCGCGCTCGCCTACACGGAAGATTCCGCGTGGCGCAATCGGACGGATTTTATCAACGGGCGCGCAGAGATCAAAGCGTTTCTTTACCGCAAATGGGCAAAGGAACTCGATTACAAACTCAAAAAAGAATTGTGGGGTTTTCGCGAAAACCGGATGGCGGTCAAATTCGAATATGAATGGCACGACGCCGATGGAAATTGGTTTCGCAGTTACGGCAACGAACTCTGGGAATTCGACGAAAACGGTTTGATGCGCCGCCGCGAGGCTTCGATCAACGACGCGCCGATCGATGAATCGGAAAGACGAGTTTTTTAATCATCAAAACAAAAGGTAAGTTGGATTTGAAAAACTGAGAGAGATTCAGCTCAGTTCGATTTTACAACAAAAGTATTTCAGCCACTTGCAGGCAAATAAGTACAAACGCGAAGTGCGGACAACGATTGTCCGCACTTCGCGTTTGCCTGTAAAATCTTCAAACTATTGTCTTTTCCAAACAACGCCGTCCGACCAATGGATTTCCATTCCGTCACCCGATACTGTTCCTTTGTTGGTGGCAAAGTCCGACGCGAAAACTTTGCTGCCCTTAACGCTTCCTCTTGATTTTGCGGTGCTACCTTTCAAGGCTTTGATTGAAAGTGTCGTCCCGGTTTGAGTAATTGACCAAACATACGGCGATTTAGTGCCGTCGTCATAGTAACCGACCCATGTTCCTGCGACGTCCCAATCTTTTTCGGTGATCATGGCGGTCGTTTTACCGTTTTTGTAATAAAGCGTGACGGCATCTGTTGCCAAAAGATTTAAATTTTCCCATTCGAGAAATGCGCCGTCTTTATCTTCGATACGCAAATCCCAAAGTTCTGCTTTCTCTTTTCTGGAAAATTTTATATCCAAAGTATTGCCATCAGGCATCGTATCAACGCCGAGAATGTCGTCGCCCCATTGATCGGCATCGTGCGGCGTAACATAAAGCGCGTAAATTTCTACACCGGTCTTATTTACCAGTGTAAAATCCTGTGCCGCCTGCGCGGACACTTCAATGGTTGCAACTGACGGCAAATAAAAGACTCCGAACGAAAGTAAACCAACCAGTAAAATTCTCAAAATTCTTCTTTTCATTTTCTTGCTCTCCTAAAATAGACCTTCTCTCCTTAAAAATAGAGAAAATTTACTCAATTGCATTGAATAGATTTTCTCCTCTACCCGCGTAAACGAGAGTTGAAGCAAAAAAGGGTCATTGTTCGTAAAAAGTTTTGAATATCTTCGGAACGCTATTAAAAGAGCGTGATTCGAGTTTTGTGAGTATTAAAAAGTCGCATTGTTCAACTCAAGGTCGTTTCGAGATCGACTTTGATGTGATGCCAGTTGCCCTGTCGAAATCGCCAAATGCTGAGAACGCAGCGGGTTATATGTCCGGAAAGAATTGCGAGCCAGATGTGCCACGGTTCAAGCCCGACGGTTTCCTTGAAGATAAAACAAATTCCGAGCGGAATAATGACCTGCGAAATTATCGAAATATAAAGCGGACTTTTGGTGTCGCCGGTGCCTTGCAGACCGCCCGTGTAGGTCAGCGCGACTGAAACAAAGATTCCCGAAACGCTCAAAAAACGCAAAAGCTGAACGCCGATTTCAACCGCCGCCGGTTCTCTCATTCCGAAGATTGCCAATAATTGCGCGGGAAAAAAGAAAAAGAAGAAGCCGAGAAAAGCCGATCCGATCAAACCAAAACGAGCGGCGGTATGAACTGCCGAGGTGGCGCGCTCGATTTGTTTGGCGCCGATATTTTGTCCGGCAACTGCCGCCGTCGCGCCCATTAATCCAACCGAAGTAAATGTCACGAGCGAAAATAATTGGGAATAACCGATCGCGTAAGCGGCTTGCGCCGCCGCACTTTGCGCCAGTGATCCGATAAACGAAAGCATCAAAACTCCGCCGACATTCATTGCGATTCCCTGAATTCCGGCGGGCAAACCGAATTGAAACAACTTGCGAATGACGCTAAAATCGGGTGCGTAACCGCCTTTACTGTGAATCGAAACGACCCATCCGCCGTTCCACAATTTCCAAAAAGAATAGAGCGCAATTAAGCCGGACGCAAGACAAGTTCCGATTGCCGAGCCTTTGACGCCAAAAGAAGGGATCGATCCGAATCCTCTGATGAGAATGATGTTGAAAATTATGTTGAGAATGGTCATTGTAATGCCGAGCACCATCGGCGTTTTGGCGTCACCGGCAGATCGCAAAGCACCGCTCAGCATAAAATAGATCATCATTCCGCTGCTGAAAAGAAACATTATTCGCAGGTAAGGAAGTGCTTCCGCCTGCACGCCCGCTTCGGCGTTGACCAGATTCAAAAGCATTGGCGAAGCGAAATATCCGATCGGCGCGATGACCGCCAGCGCAATAAAAATCGCGGTAATGAAAGCCTGATAAACCGTTCGATTGACTTTATCCGTCTCGCCCGCGCCGACAAAACGCGCCACCAAAATGCTCATTCCGATAAAGATCGAAGAAACAAAGACGACGACCACCAAAAAGATCTGCCAGCTCACGCCGATTGCCGCGTTTCCTTTAAAACCGACAATATTTCCAACGACGATATGATCGACCAAACCTTGGAGTCCGCCGAAAAGATTCGCCAACATTGTCGGCGCGGCAAGTTTCCAAACTGCCTTTCCGAGCGAGCCTTCGATGATCGAACGATCATATTTTGATTTCGGAGCAGTTTCCGGCGTTAGATGAATTTCTTCCGCTTTTTCTGCTGTTTCGGGGAAAGCCATAAATTTTGAAAATTGTTTTTGAACTGAATTTTTATTTTAACTTTTTACGAGAAAAAAGTCTTAATGTTTGCTTTTTTATTCCCATTTACTAAATTTTCCCGCTGTCAATTTCATTCAATCCTAAATTTCGGCAAGTCATAAAAAAATATTTTCAATTGATGACCCGATTTGTCTCGAAATACCGTTTATGTAGATAGAAGGACGTATTTAATAAAACTGCCGCTTAAATCGAATGCGGCGACAGTCAAAACAAAGTCATTCCTGCATTCGATTAGATAAGAAAGGAGAGAAAAAATGAAAAACAGAAAACGCATTCTAACAGGTTCGCTGATCGCTTTGATTCTGGCTTTAAGCATCGTCGTCGTGGCACAGGTTACTCGACCGTATCATAGCGGTTCGGTTTGGAGCATCGGATTTATCAAGATGAAACCGGGAATGGAAACGGCTTATTTAAACTATGTCGCCGGAGACTGGAAACGCCAGCAGGAAGCATTGAAAAAAGACGGGCAGATTATTTCGTATAAAGTTTTGACCACCGAAGCGCACGGTGAAGACGATTGGAACATTATGCTGATGACCGAATACAAAGATGCGGCAACGCGCGAGGCAAATCAAACCAAAGCCGACAACTTGGCACAAACTGTCATCGGCACGGACGAAAAACAGATGCAGGGTTATCGTGAACGTCTGCAAATCCGCGAAGTTATGGAAAATCGTATCGCCCAGGAAATCGTTTTAGAACCGAAGCGTTAAGCGGCAAAATCAAAGAAATACGCCCGAACTAATGGTAAAAATTAAGCCATTAGTTCGGGCGTATTTGCGTCACATTGATTATTTAAAAAGGAAAAAGAAATGACGAGAATAACAAAAATTTGCAGAATAAGTGAACCGTGAGATGCGCGAAGTGATAACTGAAACTGCGATGAACGCTATCACTTATCACCTTTTACTGTTTCAGCACGCAGGTCTAAAGCCTTGCAATTTCATTGCAAGAATTTATTGTGCTTTCTTTTCTTAATCTGAAAAGAACAATCAAGCGAATTTTATTCGCGTTCCGATTTCAAAACCTCTGCACTTCTAGTGCAG
>JBBQOA010000306.1:0-5837 GCA_038330465.1 Pyrinomonadales bacterium | reverse complement strand
CCGAACGTGAAATTTGTGGACGATTACAAAGCGGTCAGAGGCGCGATCGGAATTATTTGGGAAATCGAGCAACGCAAAGATTCACAAGGTTTAACACGGCAAAGATTCGGAAAATTCGATTTAAGCAATGTTTCTTCGAGCAATAATCTGCAGCAATTTACAAAATATTCGCGTCTGCAATGGCACATTTTATGAAAAAAAAATCGAGAATCGAAAGCCGCGCGCCGGTCGCCGGAAAATCGAAAGATAAATTTATTCGGCAACCGCCAAAGAAAAATTATTCTCCCGAGTTCTCAAGTCAGGAGTCGAAACAAATAGACTCAAAACCCAAAACTCCGGACACCGGACTGATCTACGGTCTGCTGCCCGTTTTGGAATTGCTTCGCGCCAATTCGCGCCGGATCGAAAAGATCCTGATCGCCGACGGCGCCCGCGAACATCGCATCTCGGAAATTATCGATCTGGCGCGGGCGGCGCATATTTTATTTCAAAAAGTTCCGCGTGAAAATTTGTCGAAATTCGTCGAACAAGGCGCCAATCATCAAGGCGTCATCGCTTTTACGGCGTCGGCGGAATACGCCGACACGGACGAACTTTTGGCAGCGATCAAAGCGCGGGAAAAACCGCTGGTGCTGATTCTGGACGGCGTCGAAGACCCGCGTAATTTGGGCGCGATCTTGCGCGTTGCCGAATGCGCGGGCGTTGACGGCACTTTTATTCCCGAACACCGCGCCGCCTCGTTGACCGAAACGGTCGTCAAAACAAGCGCCGGCGCGACCGAATACACGCCGATTGCGAAAGTGAAAAACCTGAATCGTTTGATTGAGGAGCTAAAAAAGAATAATATTTGGGTTGTCGGAACGAGCGGTGACGCCGAAACGAATTACGCGGATTGGGATTGGACGGGTGCGTGCGCGTTGGTTTTGGGAAGCGAGGGCAAGGGTTTACATCGCCTTGTCGCGGAAAACTGCGATGTGTTGGTGAAAATTCCGATGCAGGGAAAGATCGAATCGGTGAACGTTTCGGTTGCTGCCGGCGTTATTCTTTTTGAAGCAGTCCGACAACGAACAAGGGAGATTTAAGAATTTCAAATTACGAATTACGAGATTTTGTTTTCTTTAATTCGTAATTCGCAATTTGAAATTCGCAATTGAATATTATGTTTTGCCCAAAATGTGGAACACAAAATCCCGAAACAGGAAGATTTTGCCGGAGCTGCGGCGCCGATCTCGGCAATGTTTCGGCGGCTTTGTCGGGCAATTTGCCGAAGCCGCAATATGTAGTTGACCCCAGAAAGAGAGGCGTTAGTTGGGAAGCTGCGGTTACTAAAATATGTACGGGATTGGGATTGTTGATCGTTTCTGCGATTTTAGGTTATACCGGATTGGTAGGCGGACAATTTTGGTGGTTTTGGCTGTTAATCCCGGCATTCAGTTTGCTCGGAAGCGGTGTCGCGCAATTTGTCCAACTTAGAAAATTGGAAAGACAAGAAGCGGCATTTGAACTTCAAAACACATCAAATTTGATAAATTCTATACCCGATAAAAATGCTTTGCCGCCAACAAAAACCGATTATGTCGAACCGCCGAAGCAATCAATTTACGACACTGGCGATCTTGTTGAAAGACCCGGAAGTGTCACGGAAGGCACGACGCGCCATCTGCAAATGGATTCTGAAGGCAAAACGATGACTTTGCCGAAGAAATAGGAGAAGAAAATTTGATGTTTTGTCCAAAATGTGGAACACAAAACCCGAATGACGGAAGATTTTGCCGGAGCTGCGGCGCCGATCTCGGCAATGTTTCGGCGGCTTTGTCGGGAAATTTGCCGAAGCCGCACGCGATGGTTGACCGCAAGGGAAAACCAATTAACTGGGAAAGCGCGACCGTTAAAATATTTTCCGGTTTGGCATTTGTCGCGGTTTCGATTGCTTTAGCTTTTTCGCAAATGGGAAGAGGCTGGTGGTTTTGGCTTTTGATTCCCGCTTTCGGTTCGCTCGGCAGCGGTGTCGCGCAGTTTATTCAACTCAAGAAATCGGAGAACCAAAACGTTAATTTCGCGCCGCAAAATACGCAAAATACGATAAATTCCGCTCCGCAAAATAATGCTTTGCCGCCGACTCAAACCGATTATGTCGCGCCGCCGAAGCAATCGATCTATGACACGGGCGAACTCGCCGAACGACCCGGAAGCGTTACGGAATCGACGACGCGCCATCTGGAAATGGATTCCGAAGGCGAAACGATGACTTTGCCGAAAAAATAAAAAGCGGCAGGAAAATTTTTGCTGAAAGGTCAAGTTTTTCTTGAATAAACTGATGTCTTTCTTTGTAAATTAAGACGATATTCTGTGCCGGGTTTTAACGATGTGATGAAGGATACAAGGCAGATATTTTTTTTGCTTGTAGTTTTCTGTGCGAATTGTCGCAGAAAGGACTTGTTCGCGTTTGCTTGCAATTACAGAGTTTGACCTTGCCGTTTCTCGTTGCCCGACATAATAACGGTTTATTTTTACTGCCGTGATGGGTGCCGTCGCAAAAAGGCTGATTTTTACTTTTTCCGCAGCGGCACCAAAGAAAAGTTTCGTTTTTGTTAAAGTGAACATTCGCGGGTTCGGCAATTGCCGTCACGGATTTTTTGAAGCCTCGCGATAATTCGCTTGCGGGATTCTTCGATCCAATCAGGGGATAAAAATAACAAGCCGCCCAACCTTCCTTCGGGTCGTTGATCAAACCGAGTTCGAGCGGGAATTGCCTTGTAAATTTGGCGGTTCCGAACATCTGGTCCCAGATCGAAAACATATTGCCGTAATTGCCGTTCGGGTCGCTGATGTTGTCCTTCTGCGAAACGCCGTGATGCGCGTAATGAAATGCCGGCGTGATCAGCGTTCGTTCGATGACGGTGGTCAGCGGATTCAGAAATTTGTATTTGTAGAGCTTTGCGTCCCAGCGAATCGCGCTGTGCGAGCCGATAACAATCAATTGTTTGAGAATAACGCCGATTGCCGCCGCTTTTGCGCCGCCGAGGAAAATAACGAACGAAAGCCACCAGATATTCGGAAAGAGAACGTAAAACAGACCTGAATTTCTGAACGAAACGAAAAAGCCCATTTCTGCGGCTTGATGATGCGGGCGATGAAGCTTCCAAAGAAAAGCGTATTCGTGCGAAAAACGGTGATGCCAATATTGCAGAAAGTCATCGATCAATAAAAATGCGGGAAGCATCAGCCACAGACTCTGGTCTGCAAATTGATTTTGGAAAGCAGGTATGAAAATTTCGCCAAGCTTGAAAGCAACAAAAACGACGGCGGGTTTAATAATGACGGCGAGGACAAAAAATCCGCCGGTTTCCTGGATCCAATCGTCGGCACGGCGTTTTGTTCGATGAAGATAGCCCGCCAGAGTTTCAGTCAGCCCAAAGAATGCGACAATGCCTAAAACTGCATAAACTTCAAAATTATTTATTCCGAAAAGCGGTTCGTTCATCTTGGTTTATTTGTAAAAATACCACCAAAACGTAATGTTTTCAAAAACAATAGAAACTGCGCAACTCAGATTAAAAAGTGGTTTGATAAATTTCCGATAAAATGAAAGATTTATTTCTTGGGAAGATTCAATTTATGTCCGGTAAGTTTTTCAAAAATTTTTAAGTATCCTTTCGGGAAAAGACGCGAAACATAATTCATGGCGTACGCGTCCTTGCCGATCAAGATGCGCGGATTTTCGGATTTAATGCCGCTGATAATCGTTTCGGCGGCTTGGTTGGCGGAAGTTTGGACGACTTGATCGAATAATTTGACGCCCTGAGTTTTGTATTCTTCGGGCGTTTTTTCGCCGATCCGCGAATTTCGGACGATATTGGTTTTGATGCCGCCGGGATGAACCGTTGAAACGCGAACAAAGGTGTCTTCGAGTTCGTGGCGCAAAGATTCGGTAAAACCGCGAACGGCGAATTTCGATGCGCAGTAAGCCGTTTGTTCGGGCGGCGCAATGAGTCCGAAAACACTTGAAATATTGACGATATGCGCCGAATCTTGTGCCTTCAAAACAGGCAGAAAAACCTTGCAGCCGTAAACTACGCCCCAAAAATTGATACCCATCAGCCATTCGAAATCTGCGAGCGAGATTTGCTCGAAAGTTCCCAAAAGCGCAACTCCGGCATTGTTTATCAAATGTGTGACGCGGCTGTGTTTGGCTAAAACTTCCGCTTTTAATCGTTCGATCTGTTCGAGTTTTGATGTATCGACAAGATGTTTTGAAACCTCTGCGCCGAGGTTTTTGACCATTTCAAAAGTTTCCTGCAAACCTTCTTCGTTGACATCGGCAATCGCGATTCCGGCAATTTTTTCTTTCGCGAAACGAACCGCCAGCGCGCGCCCGATGCCCGAAGCCGCGCCCGTGATGACCGCCACGCTCGTTTTTGATAAAGTCATATTATTTTTTAGCCGCGGATCAACGCTGATTTCGCCGATCGGAAATTTTCAAAGCCCGCGTTCATCTGCGGCTAATAATTTATTTTCTGACCAAAACCCGCGCATTTCCGGCGTTGCCGTTGGCATCGAAAACGCGCAGCGTGACCGAATATTCGCCCGTCGATTTGAGCGGAATCTCGATCGTGTAGCGTTCCTTTTGCCCGTCGGAAATTCCGTCGTCGGCGTAAACTTCCTGCCATTCACCGCCATTGACGCTGAAATCGGCTTTGTTCAGATAGCTCGATGTTTCGGTCGCTTCGAAAACGATCCGCGCTTTGTCGCCGGATATCGTCGGTTGTCCGATTGCCGAAACACTCGGCGCGGTGTTGTCAATATCAAACGGTTCGCTCAATTTTTCGCCCGCGAGCGATTGATTTGCGGGATTCGAGATCGAATCTTTCGCAACGATCTTGAACACATAACGCCCGTCCGCGAGCGATTGACCGTCGATCGTGTAAAAAGGCTCGCTCAGATTTTCTTTGACAAGTTTGAAATTCGCATCCGAAACCTCTTTATAATAAACGTCATACAGAAGTTTATCGCCGTTGCGGTCTTCAGCCGTCCATTGCAGCGATTTGGCGCCGCGCTGATAAACTCTGCGCGCCGTCGGTGCCGGAACAACGATGCCGAAAAGTGTCGGGTCAAGACCGGAAAGTTCGATATTCGGGTCGATTTGCACCGGCGGATTGGCTGCCAGACCAACATTTGTCGGCAAAACCTGAATCGACAGAATCTCGGGCGCGATATTGCGCGCGAGGAAAGAAACATTGACTTCCGATAAATAAATGCCGTTAAAGGGCTGCGGTCCGGATGAAAAAGTCGTGCCTTTGGGCAAAGTTTGACCGTCCAAAACCGCCCGCCATTGCAGATATTTTGCTTTCGGGCTGGCGATCTGTGCGCCCTGCGCGGCAGTGTAGTCGGCGCTCCACGCGCTCCACGTTTCGTTCGGTTTTTCGGTGTTGCCGCTGCGGGTTTGGAGCTTGACGTTGCCGCCCGAAGCCCACCAGATCCTGCCCCACGTCGAAACGGATTTGGCGTCTAAAACCGCCGATTCATATGTTCCTTGGGCGTTTAAGTCAGCACCGAAACTGTAAAGTTTGCCTTGATTGCTCGAAGTCGCAAAAAGTTTCTGACCGAATGTTTTAATGGTTGAAATTTGTCCTTCGTCCGTTTGTAAAACGAGTGTTTCGCGCCCGTCGTTCGAGACATTGTAAATTCTGCCTTTGTCGGAAGTGCCGATCAGTACGCCGTTTCCGGTTTGATGCGCGTAGATCGCAAATGCCGAAACGGTCGTCGAATTCCAGATCACATCGCTGCCGCCATCGGGCAAAATGCGGTACACGACCGATTTCGCATTGGTCAGATCA
>JBBQOA010000305.1:0-5850 GCA_038330465.1 Pyrinomonadales bacterium | reverse complement strand
AGTGATAAAATTTTTTTACTATTTCTTTTTTCGCGATAAGTTGAGTTTTTGATGTTTTTATTATTTTCTCGAAAACAATTGTTTTTGTTGTTTTTTGCTCTGTCTCTTTGTTTGTCGGCTGTTTCCCTTTGCGCCGCACAGGAAGAAACCGAACCTGAGGATGCGATCGAGATCTTTAATCAAGGGCAGGATGCGCACGAAAAAGGTGATCTCAAAACTGCCATCGAACTTTATCACAAAGCAATATCAATAATTCCCGAATTTCCCGAAGCCGAATATCAACTCGGAATTGCCTTTTTGGCTCTAAATCAAACCGATAATGCGGAAAAGTCCTTTCGCCGGGCGGTTGAATTACGTCCCGATTGGTCTTTGCCGATGGCGAGTTTAGGTTCGATTCTGGTTCACAAAAACCAAATTGCCGAAGCCGAAAAAATCCTCACAAAAGCGATCGAACTCGATGCAATGAACTCTCCCGCTTTTGTCGCCCTGACGGATTTGCGGATCAAAACCAAAGCCGCCCCCGAAATATTAAATCAGCTTTTGATCAAACTTCAATTTTTAACATCGAAGGCAAAACCGACGGCGGCGGTCTGGTCGGCACGCGCCGCCCTTGAAAGGACTCTGGGCGACAAGGCGTCCGCCCAAAATAGTCTTAAACGTTCGCTCGCGATCGAACCGAACAATAAATCGGCGCTCGCCGAAAGCATCGAACTCGCCTTGTCTGTCAATGATTTCGCGGGAGCTTTTGAAATTGCGAGAAATTTGATTAAAATTGAACCTGACAACATTTATTCAAAGATCTTGCTGGCACGCGCCTATGCCGCAAACGGCAATGCCGACGAGGCTTTAAAGATTCTTGACGCGATCGGGAATCCATCCCCGGAAGTTACGGAGCTGCGCGAGAAAATCAACGCTAATTCAACGGTCAACGCCGCCGATTTAGAAAAATTATTGGAAAAGGAACCGACAAACGCGGTCGTTTTAGGACGTTTATGCTCGCTTTTACGGACGGAAAATCCTTTGAAAGCACTCGATTATTGCCGCCGTGCGTATGAGGTCGAACCGACAAATTTGAATTATGTGATCGGCTTCGGTGCGGCACTTGTCCAAGCCAAGAAATATGAAAACGCGATCACGATCTTCCGCAGGATCATTGATGTCGCACCCGACAACTACACGGCGCACGCGAATTTGGCGGTTGCCCTTTTCCAGCTTAAACGCTTTGAGGAAGCAAAAATCGAATATCTGTGGCTCGCCCAAAAACAGCCCGACTTGGCGATAACTTATTATTTTCTGGGAATTATTTATGACAATCTGACGGAATATTTAGACGCGATGGCAAATTATCAGCAGTTTATCAAACTTGCCGATACTGAAAGAGCCAAGCTGGAAATTGATAAAGTAAATTTGCGATTGCCGGCTTTGCAAAAACTTATAAAGGAAAAAAAAGGTAAAAAACAATGAAAAAGTTATCAGTTATCAATTATCAATTATCAATTTCCGAACTTTGTAAACCATTTTTTATGGCGACAATTTTTTTGATAACTGTCAACTTTTCACTGTCTACCGCGAAGGCGCAGGACGAAGTACCTCCGAATTTGGCGCCGCCAGCGGTCAAATTTGTTTCCAAAGAAGAAAAATCCGCGCTCGCCGCCGAACCCGATGTCAAGGTTCACACCAAACTGGCGATTGACCTGATGGAAGCACGGCTCAAAAAAGCCGAAGAATTGACCACTCAAGAATCCTTCCCTGCGATGTTGACGGAGCTCGGCGGATTTCATGCGTTGATGGACGATACCATCAAATTTTTGAACAGCAACGATACCGGACGCGGCAAGGTTTTGGATAATTTCAAGCGTTTTGAGTTGGCTTTACGCGCCTTTACGCCGCGCATCGAATTGATTCGGCGCGAGCTTCCCGACAGATTTGAGTTTTATGTGCGGAGATTACTCAAAACCGTCCGCGACACGCGCGCCGAAGCCGTCGAACCGATGTTCACGAATTCGATCGTCCCGAATAAAGAAAACTGAAACATTCAAAGAGGTTTGCGTCGGCAAAATCATTTTTGATCTTTTCCGTAGGCAACCAAACCAACTACCCGGTTTCAGCATCAAAAGTCACGATGAAAAAGATAAATTTGGTTTTCACTTTTTTGGCGGCGATATTTTGTGTCGCACTGTTGTTTCCTCTTTCCGCCAATGCGCAGCGGCGCGATTATTTGACCGAAGCCGAAATCGAGCTCGTCCGCGATGCTCAGGAAATCGATTTGCGCGTCGGTGTCTTGACCAAAGCGATCGATCGGCGGCTGGCAGTTTTGAATAATCAGAAGCCGAAAGAAAAAGAAGAATGGGGCGCGCTCCCGCAAGGAACTCACACCGAACTTCTGCTCGACATCGAAAAACTTCTGCAAAAGGCGATCGACGATATTGACGAAGTCGCGACGCGTAATAAAGACAGCGAACTTTTCCCGAAAGGCTTTTACAAACTAAACGATTCGTGCCAAATTTATTTGCCGCAATTTAAAACCTTTCTCGACGCGACGAAAGATGAAAAAGAACGCGGCGCACTCTTAGGTTCGATCGAAAATTGCAATTCCGTGATCGAAGCAGCTTCAAAAGTTCAACGCGAACCGACCAAACAGGAAAAGAAAAAGAAAAATTAAGGTAAATGTGAAAGAAAAAAACTGCGTTCGAAATCACGCAGTTTTTTTACTTTTAATATCAAAAATTTTCTCACGCCGTTTTCGTCAGAGTTTCCATATCTTTTTTCCAACGCAAAACGGGTTTGCGGGCGGCAGAGGCTTCGTCCAATCTGCCGATCCGCGTCGAATGCGGCGCGTCGATGACAAGCTGCGGGTCGGTTTGCGCTTCTTCGTTGATATCCTTCATTGCTTCGATAAACGCGTCGAGGTCTTGTCTGCCGACCGATTCCGTCGGTTCGATAAGCATTGCGCCTTCGACGATCAGCGGAAAATAGATCGTCATCGGATGAAAACCGTAATCGATCAGACGTTTCGCCATATCGAGCGTGTGAACGCCTTTGCGCGATTGTTTTTTATGCGAAAAAACGACTTCGTGCATCGGGTCGGAAGCAAACGGTTTATCGAAATCTTCGGCAAGATAATGCGATAAATAACGCGCGTTCAAAACTGCCGCTTCGGTCGCTTCGCGCAGTCCGCTCGCGCCGTGCGTGTAAATATAGGCAAGCGCGCGGATCATCATTCCGAAATTTCCGTAAAAAGATTTGACGCGCCCGATCGATGCGGGACGGTCATAATCGAGACTGTAAACGCCTTCGTTTTTGACCACGCGCGGCGTCGGTAAAAAGGGTTCGAGATCCGCCGAACAGCAGCACGGACCGCAGCCCGGACCGCCGCCGCCGTGCGGTGTCGAAAAGGTTTTGTGAAGATTCAGATGAATCACATCGACGCCCATATCGCCCGGACGCGCGACGCCGACGAGCGCATTCACATTCGCGCCGTCCATATAGACAAGTCCGCCGGCGGCGTGGATGATCTCACAAATTTCCTTGATGTTTTTTTCAAAAATCCCGACCGTGTTCGGATTCGTGAGCATCAATCCGGCAACCCCGCCTTCTTCGCAAAGCGAGCGCAAATGCGTTAAATCGGTCAAGCCTTCGGGGGTCGATTTGATGGTTTTGACTCTAAAACCGGCAAGTGCGGCAGATGCCGGATTCGTGCCGTGCGCCGAATCGGGAATCAGCATCACGCGGCGGTTTTTCGATTCCTCGCCGTCGCGTTGATCCAAAAATGCGCGAATCATCAAAACGCCCGTCATTTCGCCCTGCGCTCCGGCGGCGGGCTGCAGCGAAATGCCCGGAAGTCCGGTGATTTCAGCCAGATCTTCCTGTAAATCGTAAATCAATCGGAGCGCGCCTTGCGATTCGGATTCAGGCGCGAGCGGATGCAAATTGGCGAGTCCGGCGATTCGCGCGACCTTTTCGTTGAGCCGCGAATTGTATTTCATCGTGCAGCTTCCGAGCGGATACATTCCGAGATCGATCGAATAATTCCACGTCGAAATCCGCGTAAAATGACGGATCACGTCAACTTCCGAGACTTCCGGCACGCCGTCCAGATCATCGGTGCGCCGCAATTCAGCCGGCATAATATCATCGAGATTCGTTTCTTCGACGTCGAGTTTCGGCAAACGATAGCCGACTCTGCCCGTTTGCGAACGGTCAAAGATCAATTCCTCGTTTTGCGTCGGGTGCTGCGTAACTTTTTTAATGCTCATTTTTTAATTATTCAGTAAATTAATTTTCAGTTTAATCAAACTTTTTTATTTTATCGATCCCAAATATCGGATTTAAATGTAATTAAAAGAATTATTATCATTAAGAATACAAAAAACCATAAAATTTCCCAATCGATCCAGATATTACTTTCTAAGTCTTTATTGATTAGCTCAAATTAAATCTTTTAACTTTTGAAAAGTGCTGCTGTTTGCCAGATCTTTAAATGGTCCGTAAGTCCTGACATTGCTGTAAACCCAAAAGAATGCCCAAAATAACAATAATACATAAACGGCTTTGACCGTGAAAGCCGTGCCGTGCGAAATCACTTTGTTCAATTCTAAAACAATCAGGCATAAAACGACCGGCACCAGCGTAAAGGTCAATCTTTCACCGTAATAACCCATCAGCCAGAAAAAGATCAGATAGAGCATAAAAATGATCGCCAGCATACTTTGCATCAGAAAATTATTGGGCGAAATGTCGGTTGATTCCATGTTCGGGCGAAAAAGCAAATTGTAAATTTTCAAAAAGGCAAACGCGATCAAAAATACAAAAACCGTCCGGTAGATCGAAATCCAATATTTTTCGGTAAAAGCGACAAGTTCCAGATAAAAAGCGTTGAACGAGATCAATAATTTGTCAAAAATCCAAATGAATTGGCGATACGCCGCAACCTCGTGACTGTAAACTCTGCCGTTGACAACAATCAAGGTCGCCGACCAAAGCAGTGTCGGAAACGTAAATAAAACAAACGACGGCACCACAAACGTTTTAAAAGCGCGACGCGTAAAATTTCCCGAACGGTAAAGCCTGATCAAAATTGCCAGAATGACCGCCGCAAAAAGAATCAGAAAATTTCCGTAGGTCAGCATCAAAAGTCCGCCGAGAATCGAAATCATGTAAACTTTTTTCGGCTCGAGTTCTTCCGCCAGGATAATTTTCAAACACCAAAAAACACACAGCAGCGGCGAAAGAATCGTCAGCATTTGCTGGTGCGCCGACCAAAACGAGGTTTTGATGACGACGTTTGAAACAAGCACGACCGCCAGCAGATATTTGAGAATCTGCGGAAATTTCCCGCCCGTTAAAAGATCTGCGATGCGGTCAAAGAGAAGCAGACTACAAACCAGAATCGTAAAATTCAGAAGCATAAAGCCCCAGTAAAACGAATCAGCAAGAAGTTCATCCTGCGCGGCGATACTTTGCATCGGAAGCATCGCAACAACCGGCGAAAGCGAATATCCGACGGCTGAAGCAAACAGCACATAAAGCGGTCTGGTTTGGCGAATTGATGACCGATCGAGCAATTTTACAGGGCTTTTTGCCGTCTCAACATAATCGTAAGAATCACAGTTGAGCGGGAAAAAACCAAACGTGCCGACCTCGATAAATTTTCCGCAATATTCTTCCGCCGGTCTCGGCGCGAACAAAAAAAGGAAACAAAGAAACGCCGTCAAAACCGCGTAGATCAGCAGTTTTCGATATTTCAATAATCCTTCAAAAAATCTTCGCATCAAGGCATTTCGGCGCAATTTAACTTTTCACGCTCGACCCAATTTCTTCATAATCGGCGGTGCGCGTTAAACTTCTCAT
>JBBQOA010000304.1:0-5921 GCA_038330465.1 Pyrinomonadales bacterium | reverse complement strand
CCTTGCCAAAATCGAACTGGAATATCGAACATTTGTCGGAGATTTTGCCGCTATCAAAGATATTTTCTTTGATTCAAAAGGCAAGATATTAAAAAGAAGCGTTAAATACGTTGATTTGGATAACAACTCTAAAAAACCGGATCAGCAGTATCTAAAAGATAATTCGCCAATGATGAATGATTTTGGTTATTATAAAACAACGAACAAACTTCCTTTTTATCATCTATTGGCGAAAAAAAATTAGCAATTTATGCACTATCATTTAATCGGAATATGCGGGACGGCGATGGCTTCTCTCGCGGGAATGTTGCAGGCGCGCGGGCATAAAGTTACGGGTTCGGATCAGAACGTCTATCCGCCGATGTCAACGCAACTCGAGGAATTGGGAATCGAGATCCTGACAGGTTACAAAGCGGAAAACGCGGACATCGGCGCGGATTGCGTGATTGTCGGGAACGCCATTTCGCGCGGGAATGCCGAACTTGAAGAGGTTCTCAACCGCAAGCTCGTTTATCGTTCGCAGGCGGAAATCGTCAAGGAAGAATTTATTCGCGGGAAACGAAGTTTGGTCGTCGCGGGCACGCACGGCAAGACGACGACGACGAGCATTGCAACGTGGATCGCGGAAGTTGGCGGACTTGATCCGTCATTCCTTGTCGGCGGCATCGTCCAGAATTTCGGCGCGAGTTTCCGCGTTACCGACAGCAATTATTTCATCATCGAAGGCGACGAATACGACACGGCTTATTTTGATAAAAAGCCGAAGTTTATGCATTATTTGCCGGAAATCGCGATCGTCGGCAACATCGAATTTGACCACGCCGACATTTACCGTGATCTTTGGGAGATCAAATATCAATTTTCGCGTTTGATGAATCTCGTTCCGTCAAACGGTCGGCTGATCGTCGGGATCGACTCACCGGTCGTGCGCGAAGTTTTGGACGAAATGAGCGGGAAACTCCACACGAACATCGAAACTTTCGGGACGGCGGACGATGCCAAATGGCAGGCGCGTTATATCGATTTTTCGGGTGATCTGACGCGGTTCACGGTTTTCAAAGACGGAAATCGCTGGAGCGAATTCGAAACGAACCTAATCGGCGAATTCAACGTTCGCAATTGTTTAGCCGTGATCATTGCGGCGGACGCGTGGGGAATTTCCAAAGAAAAAATGCAGGAAGCTTTCCGCACGTTCAAATCGGTCAAACGGCGCGTCGAGATTCGCGGCGTCGAACGCGGCGTGACCGTCATTGACGATTTCGCGCATCATCCGACGGCGGTCGAAGAAACCTTGAAGGCACTCAAAACCAAATACAAAGAAAATCGTCTGATCGCCGTTTTCGAGCCGCGTTCGTGGTCTTCGCGCCTCGCCGTTTTTCAGGAACCCTACACGAAAGCGTTTTCCTACGCCGATTATGTCGTCATTGCCGGAGTTTACAACACGTCGAAAGCCTCGGAACTCGGCAAGGTTTTGGACGTTGACGAGCTCGTCGAAGACATCAAACTGCAAGGCAAACCGGCGATGAGCTTTGCCGACGCCGACGCA
This sequence comes from Pyrinomonadales bacterium, assembly GCA_038330465.1. Lineage (GTDB taxonomy): Bacteria > Acidobacteriota > Blastocatellia > Pyrinomonadales > Pyrinomonadaceae > JAFDVJ01. Next base: position 4,375 of record JBBQOA010000304.1, on the reverse strand, counting down.
ATCGTCGAACATCTCGCGCCCGAACTCCGCGAAGGCGATGTCGTCGCGATCATGTCGAACGGCGGTTTCGGCGGCATTCACGAAAAGATTTTGAATGTTTTGAAAGTGAAAAAGTGAAAGGGCGGAAAACTTTTCTGCCTTTTCACTTTTTCACTTAATTCAACCTGCCGTTGAAATTCGCCAGATTAACGACAATTTCATCAATTGCGGATTGACGCGTTCTGGATTCGCTGACGCCGTTGACAAGAATCGAGAAAACCAATTTTTCGCCCGCGGCGGTCGTCACATAACCCGAAAGCGCGGAAACCTGATCGATCGTGCCGGTTTTCCCGCGGACATTTTCGGCGGCTTTGGTACCTTTGAAACGATTTTGCAGTGTGCCGTCAACCCCGCCGATGGTCAGCGCGTTGAGCCACGCGGCGGAATATTTGCTCCGCGTCGCCATATACGTGTAAACCTGGACGAGCGCCGCCGGCGTCACCAGATTATGGCGCGAAAGTCCGCTGCCGTCGTATTGAATGATGCCGTCGGGCGCGACGCCGATCTCGTCTAAAAAGCTGCGGACGACGAATATTCCCTTGTCCGCGCTGGTCGCCTTCGGGTTGAGAAACGGATTGGTGGCGGGCGTGACGGCATTGGTAATCGTCGCGCCTCTGCCTTCTTGTCCGAGTGTCCAGAGAATCGTTTCGGTGTAGAGATTTTGGCTCGGCTTTAATGTTTTTGCGGCGATCAGCGAAAACGGCGGCGATTCGAGCATCGTGATCTGAACCGGCGGAAGCGTTGAAGAGACCGCCAAGATCGCTTTATCTTGCGCATTAAGAATGCGAGTTTGTCCGGTGATCGTCACGCCTTTTTGTTCAAGCCGTTGTTTCAAAAGCGCGATAAAAAGCTCTGCCGGATGCGAAACGGTCAGATAATTTGCAAAACCGCGATCGCCGACCGGCATCGTTCCGCTGATCTCAAGAACATTTTGGTCGAGCCCTTTTTTGACCGCCAAATCGCGTTTGACGCCCGCCGCCGTTGTCCGGCAAGTGTTGACGATCCGCATCACCGGATTAAACGGCAAAAGCTGCACGATGCACGGCGCACCCGCAGAAGCCGGTTTGACGCTCAGATCGAGCGCGTTGTCATTGAGCGGCAGCGCCGAAACTTCCGCGCCGTAATACCATTGCAAATCGTCCCATTCCCAGCCTGCCGGAATCGCGCTGCCCGTAAAATAGCTTTCATCGCCGACGAGATTTCCCTCGATCCGTTTGACGCCGGATTGGACGATTCGGTCGGCGAGCGCGTCCAAACCTTTGTAATAATCGCCGCCGTTAAAAGCGGTCGAAAATGAAATGTCGCCGCGCCCGTAAATGCTCAGATCGCCTTTAATCGTGCCGCTCGCGTCGGGTTTGACAGGCGCGAAAACGCTCGTTATGAAACGAAAATCGGGCGTTAATTTCTCCATCGCCGCGGCGACCGTAAAGCTTTTCATATTCGAGGCGGGCATAAAATATTTTTCCGAATCGTTTTCAAAAACGATCTTGCCCGTCTCGAGCGACGCGATCTTGATGCCGACACTTCCGCGCCGCAATTCGGGACGCGCCAAAGTCTGCCGAATTTTCGACTGCAAATCAAAGATCGTCTGACCGCCGGAAATCTCCGGCGTCGGCGTTGGAATCGGTGTCGGTGAAGTTATCGGCGTCGCGGTCGGTTTCGGGGTCGGCGTCGCGCCGCTGATGATTCTTTGGCGATTATCGTTATTTTGCGCCGCCGCCGAAAAACTTAGGCTGCTAAAACCGATTGCCGCGATTAACAAAAGGGCGAATTTGATCTGGCTGATTTTTTTCATTGAGTTTATTTTACGGAAAAGAACGTTTTTCGCGAAAACCGAAAATGTTCTTTAGAAAAAAAGGCTGTCGAAGAACGTTCCGACAGCCATAATCTTCGAGGAGAAACACGAAGAAAAACTATTTCTTTGCGCCGAGAATAACGTTGATGTCGGCTTGCGGAACTTGCAGATCAAGCGTTATTTCATTGCCGGCTTGCGCGATCTTCGCGTTTTCGACCATTCGCCCGTAAACTTTTTTGTCCGCCGATTTTGAACTGCCGAGAATCGCTTTACCAATCGCCTGAAAACCGTCCAAAGTGTCTTTCAAACCTTTTGCTTGTTCGGTATTAACGGTTTTTGCCAACATCGAAACTGCCGTAGTTCCGTCCAAAACGTCGAGTGAACCTGATAAAAAGCGAACCGCGTCGAGATTCTTGCCGAGTTCGTCGTTATCGAGTTCGAGAAATTGCGACAAACCATTTGGAACGCGCGCGCCGAAATTGATGATCGCGTTCGGTTTTCGTGAAACCAACTGCAAAACTTCACTGCTGAGGCGCGTTTTCTGCTCAACAAATATTTCGCGCACCCGCACCAGCGAACCGAGCGCGAGCGTTTTGTCGTCGTAAGTCGTGACGGCAAGCTCATCGCTCAAACCCGCGAGAATTTTATCGAGAATTTGGGAAATCATCGAATTTGTGATCTTGCCTTTGTTTTGTTCGATAATTTCCCGTGCCGAAAAAACATAAACCGTCCGGTCGCCGATCTTTTCTTCGCGGTATTTACCGTTTGAAGCGACTTTCGCGACCGCGACCAAACCCGCCGCGTTGAATTGTCCGCGGGCGAGCAGCAGCGGTTCGAAATTATATTCGTTGTTTGCGCCTTTGACCGCATTGACGCCGATCGCGATTTGCTGAAATTGTTTAAAATCAATGCCCGTTTTAGCTTTGATTTCATCGAATTTGCCGAGAATTTCGGCAAGCAACGGCTGATTAGCCGCTAAGATCTGCGGTAAAGCTTCGCCGAAAAACCTTTTTGCGTCAACCGTCATCGCGGCATCCGAAGACGGCAAAAGCGCCAGCAATTGATTATCATTCTTGGCTTTTTTCTTAGCTTTTGTATCGGCAAAACCAATGCCGACCGCACTCAAAAGAACCGCGCAAACCGTCAACCACGCGAAAATATTTTTCTTCATTCAAAACCTCTTTTCTAAATCTTTATAAAACTTCGTCAAATTATAGATGATTTTATGGCAAATAAAAGTTTGCCGCGTTGTTGCAGAAAATTTTCTTCAGGAATTTTCACTTTTTACTACTTCGAACTCAAAATGCAGTTCTTTCCCGCGAAAAATATAGCTTAGGTAAAATTCCCAGAATTTGCGCGTAAAGCGAAAACGCGGCGATCTTTGGTCGAGATTGACGATCAATTCAAAACCGAGCGCACGCCACAAATTCGCGAGCGAAACGTAACTCTTGACGGGTTTTAATTTTACGTCCGTGTAAAAATCGAAAACCTGCCGGTCCGGCAAAAATGTGTTAAAAGAATACGAATTGAAATGATTGCGGTGCGTCGGGTCGGTCGCCCAATCGGGATTTGTGTAATGCGGCGTGACGAGCCTTATCGTCCCACCGTGCCGCGTAATCCGGTAAAGTTCGGTGACAAACGCCATCACGTCCGGGACGTGTTCGACAACGTGGCGCGAAACGATCAAATCGAATTCGTTATCGGCAAAGGGATACGGAACGCTGCCGAGATCGTGAATCACATCAGCCGCCGTTCGCGGATTGTTGTCGAGTCCGATCGCCCCTTCGTATTTATTCGCACCGCAACCGACATCAAGAATCTTCATTCGTAAATCGTGAATCGTCAATAGTCAATAGTCAAGCAAAGCGATTCACAATTCACGATCTATCCGCCAATTCCGTGATTCCGCAGCGCGGACAGATCAAAGTGCGATGCGCCGGATCGAACCATTTGGCGAGCGCGGAATTTGAAAGACGCGGTGTTTTGCTTTCCGCTTCGCCTTCACGCATCAATCGCGAATGTTTTGCAGTTCCATTTTGCTCTTTCAGCTCGCCTTCACACCGCTTGCAGATCCAGCCGAAGCCGTCATTGTAAAAATAGTTTAATTCAATCATCGAAAAAATAATGGACAGTGAAAAGGTCGCTTTTCACTGTCCATAAAGACTTGCATAACGCGCAAATTTATTGTTTTTTAACCGGCGGACGACCTTGGATCGAAACCGGTAAAGGCAATAATTTGACGGGAATTGTCTGCGCTTTATTATTACGGTAAATCTCAACCTGCACCGTATCGCCAATCTGTTTCTTGTCGAGCAATTTATACAAATCGTCTAAATCGGCGATCGCACTGCCGTCAATCGAAGTGATGATGTCGCCCAAAACCACATCGCCGTCGCCTGATTGCGACAGTCCGCGAAGTCCGGAAATCGCCGCCGAACCGCCCGGCGAAACGCTGCGAATGAGCAGACCTCGCGCGACCGGCATTTTGATGCCTTGTTCGCTAAGCTGCGCAACATTGTAAAGAGTTGCGCCGAGTTTCGG
>JBBQOA010000303.1:0-5925 GCA_038330465.1 Pyrinomonadales bacterium | reverse complement strand
TTTGCGGCGCCCCCTAACCCCCAAACCGCACTGCCCGCCCCCCAACCCTCAAATAGCCGGCTCGGCTGCGGTCTGCTCGGCTGCGGCGGAGCGCTCCTGCTCGGGCTCGGGGTAATTCTTTTATTTGTCTTGGTGCAGATGCCCGAAAGCACCTATAACCGGCTCAATCCATTTACGCCGAAACCGCCCGCCGGTGCTTTTCCGGCGGCGATCGCCGATCTGAATCTCAACGACGAAGTGCAGTATGACCGCAGTTTTTCCAGCATTTGTGCGTGCAATTATTTCTTTTCAACTTACTCGAAGGGCGCGAAAGATGTATCTTACACGCTTTACAATTTCAAATCCGAGGCGGAAGCCAAAATGCATTTGGACAAAAAAAGTTTTATCGGCGGCGGCAAACGAATGGAACAGGTCTCCGACTCGCGTTTTGTGGCGGTCGACCGGGACCGGGGCTACGTGCAAATTGCCGAAACCGCCGGCAAAAATATGATTTTGATCTCCTCGAACAAACCCGTTGACGCGATTGCCTTTGAGAACGGCTTTCCCTTCGCGGCGTTCGGTGTGGCTCAACCGCCGCCGCGCTCTGCCGACGGATTGGTCGACGACGCGCTGCCGGTCAATGTTTTGATGCAGGAATACAAAAGCGATAAAAAAGCGGCAAAAACCAAATACGACGGTAAAATGCTTTTGCTGACCGGAACCGTCGTCGTGACCAATTCCGAAGATAAACTGAAGCCTTATCTGGCGTTTCAAATGCCCGGCACCAAACCGACCATTGACACGATGTTGATCTGCAATTTCACGGTCTCTGAATCCGCGCGGGTGTCAGCCACCAAACCCGGGACGATCGTTCGTTTTCGCGGCAAAGTCAACATGAATACGGAGCTGCTCGATATTATGATGATTGAGGACTGCAAATTCGAGCCCGTCAAATAATTCTTATCTAAAACATAAAAAAAAGAGCGGTGCTTTCATAATACGAAGAAAACACCGCTCTTTTTTTTATGTGACGCCGCAATCTCAACTTTCTTCCTGCGATTTCAAAAAGATGTCGCGATATTCCTGAACGTAACCGATGTCTTTCGGAACAAGATCTGCCAACGTCACGACGAGTTCGCCCTTGCGACCGTTTTTGATCGCGTGATGGATCGCTTCGCGTCCGTCGGCGATGATCCGCACCTGCGGTTTGTTTTCGCTTAGGGCGACACCTTCCAGCATTAGCTTGAACATTTCTTCTTCGGTTCGTCCGCGCAGATAATTTCCGCGCCGAATGACGACGCGTTCAAAAGTATCGGCGGCGATCTTCGCAAATTCGCGAATATCTTCGTCGCGCCGGTCGCCCGTGCCGTTGATGACCACTGTGTGATGTTTGTGCGCGAGTTTTTTAATAAAGTTGGCAAGTCCGGTCATTCCCGCCGGATTGTGCGCGTAGTCCATCAGGACCGTGACATCGCCGATCTCGACAAAATTCAAACGTCCCGGCGTTTGCGCCGTGCCCGCGTTGAAGGTCGTCAAACCGACGCGAATGTCTTCGAGCGAAACTCCGTGAACAAAACACGCGAGCGTTGCCGCCAGTACGTTTTGGATCATAAATTCAGCGCGTCCGCCATAGGTCAAAGGAATATTGATCGCCTTTTCGATGCGGACTTTCCATTTGCCTTTGAGAATCGTGATGTAACCGTTTTCGTAAACGCACGAAATTCGTCCGCGCCGCGCCTGCCGTTCGATATTCGGATGGGTTTCATCCATCGAAAAATAGACCAGATGCCCGTCCACGAGTTCCTTCATCTGATAAACATTCTCGTCCTCGGCATTTAGAACAGCGTAGCCTTTTTTGCCGACCGAACGCGGCACGACCGATTTGACGCGCGCCAGATCTTCGAGCGTATTGATGTCTTTCAAACCCAAATGATCGGCGGCAATGTTCGTCACAACGCCGATATCGCAATAATCAAAACCCAGACCGGCGCGAATAATGCCGCCGCGCGCCGTTTCGAGCACGGCGACTTCGACGGTCGGGTCGCGCAAAACCAATTGCGCCGAAACCGGTCCCGTATTGTCGCCCGCGACGATCTGATTGTTGCCGATATAAGTGCCGTCGGTGGTCGTAAAGCCGACCGTTTTCCCGCTGTTTCGCAAAATATGCGCGATCAAGCGCGTGGTCGTCGTTTTCCCGTTCGTCCCGGTGATCGAAAAGATCGGAATCCGCGCCTCGGTTCCCGGCGGAAAAAGCATATCGATGACGTGTTCCGCGACATTTCGCCCGATGCCTTCGCTCGGCGCGAGATGCATCCGAAACCCCGGTGCGGCGTTGACTTCGATGATGCCGCCGCCCGATTCGTGCAGCGGCGCCGCGACATTCGAGGCGATAATGTCAATTCCGGCGATGTCGAGCCCGATGATCCGCGCGATCCGTTCGAACAAAAAGACATTTTCGGGATGGACTTCATCGGTGCGGTCGATCGCCGTGCCGCCGGTCGAAATATTCGCCGTCGTTTTAAGATACAGAATCTCGCCGTCCGACAAAACCGTTTCGAGCGTATATTCTTTCGCCCTGATGAGGCGTTCGGTTTGCTGGTCGATCGAGATTTGCGTCAGAACGTTTTCGTGTCCGTAACCGCGCCGCGGATCTTTATTTGTTTCGTCGATCAATTCCTGAATCGTCGATTTTCCGTCGCCGACGACATTCGCGGGAATTCGTTCGGCAACCGCGATCAAGCGGTTATTGACGACGAGCGCGCGAAAATCATTGCCGATCAATTGTTTTTCGACGATCACCCAGCGCGAATATTCTTTCGCTTTGGCGAACGCTGTTTGCGCGTCGTCGAGCGAATTGATGCCGACGGTCGCGCCCTTCCCGTGATTGCCGTCGAGCGGTTTGATAACGACCGGAAAACCGACCTTTTCGATCGTTCGCTCAAGATCTTCTTCATCGCGAATCTCGTAACCTTTCGGAACCGGCACGCCCATATCGCCGAGCAGTCTTTTGGTCGCCGCTTTGTCGCCCGCGATGTCCACCGAAATCATATTGGTTTTCGATGTAACGGTCGCCTGAATACGTTTTTGAAAAACGCCGTAACCGAGCTGAACGAGCGATTGATCATTCAGACGAATAAACGGAATATCGCGCGATTCGGCTTCTTCGACGATCGAACCGGTCGATGGTCCAAAACGCACCACTTCACGGATCTCGCGCATTTCCTGAATCTCTTTTTCAAGTTCGGCTTTGATCTCAGCGATCTTTTTACTATCTGCCAGATCGAGAAAAAGTCGCACGGCGGCACGCGCCGCAAAGCGTCCGACCTCTTCTTCGTGATACGCGAAAACGACGTTATAAATTCCCTTTTCGTCTGTTTCGCGCGTTCGTCCGTAGCCGACCTCCATTCCTGAAAGCGATTGTAATTCAAGCGCGAAATGTTCGATGATATGTCCTGCCCAAGTGCCTTTTTTGACGCGTTTCAGAAAACCGCCGTCTTCGCCGTAACTACAGCCGTGCGAAAAGAGGGTCGGCAAAACCTCGTTCATCCGTTTGTAAAAACCCTTGATCTTATTCGACGGTCGGTCTTCCCATTCGCCGATATCAAGCCGCATAATGATCAGCTTTTTCCAATAACCGCTCCAGTAATTCGGTCCGCGCAATGTTCTGATTTCAAGAATGTTCATAATTCCAAGTAAAACCAATTAAATAAAGTAACCCACTTAGTTTCAACTGGTCAGAACCGCCTGCGGTAGCGGGCGGGTTAAGTATCACGATCATTGTTTATTCAGCCAAAACCCATCCGCTACCGCAGATGGTTCTGACATGTCCAAAATTATCTGGGTTTCTTGAATTCCCCTTCGTTACTAAGTTCAAGATTCAAGATTCAAGATTCAAGATTGCAAATTGTTTAATCTTGAATCTTGAATCTTGAATTATCTAATATCCGGCAATAAAAATTCGCTTTCGATCGGTAATAGTTTTCGCTCAAAATAGTCGTAGCGCAAACCTTCGCGCAAGATGTGGATTTGCGAACCGCAGACGGCAAAAGGCGTGTTGTCGTCAACTTCGGCGATTTCGTTGAAACTGATCTGCGAACCGTCCACAATGGTCACGGTGCCTTCGCCGAAGACTTCCAAAACGCCTTTTTTATCCAGAATAATCGCGGTATTTTCGTCAATTCCGATGCCTAAATTATACGGATTATACGAAACCGCCGTAATCAGACGGCTCATTCGCCCGCGTTCGGTAAAATGCTGGTCAATGATGATATTTTTCAGAAAGCCGAGTCCGGGCGAAAGCCGCACCGCGCTTTTTTGCGGATGCGACGACGATTCGCCGCGGACGATCATCGAAGCGGACATTCCCGCCGCGCCCGCGCTGGTGCCGGCGAGAACAAGATCGGTTTCGCGGACTTTTTCGCGCAGCTGTTGGGCAAACTTTGTTCCGCCCAAGATCGAAGTCAGCCGCATCTGATCGCCGCCGGACATAAAAACGCCCGTTACGCCGTCCAAAAGTTCGTCCGGATCAGCCTGAAACGCGTCCTGACGCGAGGTCACACGCAGCACACGCGGATTACTGACGCCCAAATTCCGAAAAGCTTGTCCGTAAACATCCGCCGCGAATTCGGGATAATCCGAAGCCGCCGGAATGATCAGGATCTCCGCCTTTTCACCGCCGCAAAGTTCGAGAAACTTCCTTAAAATTCTTCTTTCGTTATATTTATCTTCCGCGCCGCCGATGACGAGCAAATGCCCGCCGATGACTTCGCGGTGTTTTCGATTATCCATTATGTTTTGGGGATAAGTGATAAGGAATGAGGGATGAATAAGAATACATTTGTTTTATCCATCCCTCATCCTTCTACCAAGATCCTTTGTTGATAAGGTATTGCAAATTACGTCAATTCGTCAACATTGTTAAGTTGAAAATGGTTTTAGCAGAAGGAAGGAATTTTGAAAACCTTTCTTCATTTTTTTTAACTTTGTATTTTAAGAACAAATTGGAGATTGGTTTACAGAAAAAAAGTCAGACAAATCTTTGATTGTCGCACACGATCCATAACTGAAACGTAAACAACGAAGGACGTTCCCACTTTCACACACGATGCAGGCAAAACATTCTCTAACCGGGAATTTTCCAATAGCGGCGGGCAATCACGCTGATCAAAGATGAAGCACAGGCGATCACGAAACCGATCCAGCCGATTTTGTTGCTGACGACGCTGACCCACGATAAAACGATCAGCGCGGTTCCCGCCCACCACGTCAACCAAACGACGCGGTCGAGTTTTTGGGCGACACCGACCACGCCGGATTCGCCAGTAACTCTATTCAATTCGGCTGATTCTCTTTTGTCCAATTGATTATCGATCATATATTTTAGAGGTAATTTACAATTGTTTTAGATAGATTGACAAGTTAGAGAACAAAATTAAACCTTTTCGCTCGATTTGCTATCGCACCCGCAACCGGCGCCGCACGAATTATCCTTCGGCTTAAATGACTTCACTTTGTGCCGCAGAATATTGCCGATATAAAGCAGCGCCGCGAGAATTATTAGAGTAACAATGATATTTTGAATATTCATAATTATTAGTTCTGAAGTCCAGTTTACAGCATTAACCAAATCCTAAAATTGTCCCGCCTTGATACGTGATGAACGCGGCGAGATACGCCAAACCCGTCATATAACCGACCATAAAGAGCGTCCACGCCCACGAATTCGTTTCGCGGCGGACGATCGCGACCGTTGACATACACTGCATCGCAAGGACAAAGAAAACCATCAGCGTGAGCGCGGTGAGTGGCGTCCAGACACGTGTGCCGTCATCTTTTTTCGCGTTCTTGATCGCGTCTTTGAGCGTTTCGCTTTCGGCGTCGGCGTCCTTGCCGACGTTGTAGATAATGCTCAAGGTCGAAACCAAAACCTCGCGCGCCGCAAAAGAT
>JBBQOA010000302.1:0-5928 GCA_038330465.1 Pyrinomonadales bacterium | reverse complement strand
CCGTTAAAGAGCATCGCGTTAAAGAACGGACGCGTTTCCGAACGGAAAATGCCGCGAAAAAACGGCTCGTCAGCAAAAAGGATCAAATGTCCCGCGCCGCTCGGTTCGTCGATCAGGGCAGCCGTGCCTTTCAATAATTTTTCGGTATTGCCCTCCCAGACAAAACCCGAAATCGTTAACGGTTTCTTCGGATTCGCGTCGAAGACAAGCGCGTTCGTGCCTTCTTTTGAATACCGGAAAAAATAACCGGACGAGAGCAAAACCGGCAGTTCGTCCTGTTCCAAACCGTAGGTCAGATAGGTTGTGCGGTCAACGGTCGCCCGCATGATCGCGCCCGGAATGCCTTCGGGAACTTTGCCCGCGTTGGCGGACGGCGAAGCGATCGGCGGCAAAACGGGCGGCTGCCAATCCTGTTTGTCACTCTTCATTTCCTGCACCGGAACTTTTTCGGTGTCCTGCCGTTTGTTATCCGTCTTTTTCGTTGACGGAGTCGGCGAAGGCTTTGTGTCGGATTCGGCGCGTTTATCAGTTTCTTCGCCTTCGGGAACTTTGCCTTTTTCCTCGTCGTCTTCGCTGCCGACGAGTTTTGAAGAAGTCAGTCCGACATCTTTGAGCGCGGCAAAGACCGACGCGCCGCGCACAGTGATGAGCGTTCCGCCGCTTGAGATCCATTCTTTCAAGGCATCGATCCCGCCTTTGCCGAAAGCGCCGAAATAGCGTCCCGGTGAACCGTCGGGCATGATCAGAATGTTGTAATTTTTAAGTGCGCCGCCCTTCGCGTTGCCGATCGTCAAAGGCGTAAAATCGATACCATAGCGTTCGAGCGTCCACCAGATCGAACCGTAACTCGTCTGGTCAACGCCTTCGTCGGCGATGATCGCGATCTTAGGTTGGGTCAGCGAATAAACGTTTTCGCCGCCGACCGGCGTGTCGCCTTCGTCGGCGTAACCCGTATTAACGGCAAAAACATTGACGCCAAGCTCTCTGGCAAGCCGATTGACGGCTTCGTGAACGGTTTCCGGATTGCGCGTCACGCGGACGACGAATGTGCCGCGATTCCAATTGCGTCCGCCCGCGTTCATTGTCCGAATTGCGCAGTTGACGCGGAAACCTTCTTTTAAAAGGCGAATCGCCATCGCGCCCGCGCCGTCCGTTTCATACGGAAGAATATAGGCGATTTGCGCGCGTCCCGAGACCGAACCCAGTTTGGCGTTTTCGAGATATTCGGCGGTCACGGCAGTTGAATTGACATTTCCGGCGTCTTCCGTCCAAAAAGCGTCGATGTCGAAGGCAAGCGGCATCGTCCACGCCGTGATGTCGTAAAAACGATAATCTTCTTTAACGGCGGATTTTCCGCGCATTTCGTTGCGTTTGAATTTCGCCATTTCGTCGCGGACAAAAGCTTCGTCCTGCGGCGTGTCCTGTTCGAGCCACGCTTTGATGAGTTTTTTCTGCGGCTGATTTAAGTCAATAACATACGCACCCGCCGGAAAACTTTTGTTTTCGGTCGGCGCGTTTTTGCGGTCGTAGCTGTGCGCGGTTGTTGACGAAAAGGCGGCGTTCGCAACCTTGACCTCAATTCTTGCGCGCTGAAGGACTTCCATCATTTCGGCGGTTTTGACGCGGTCTTTGCCGGGCAGAATGACGATCCGCTTCATCTTGTCGTTCTCTGCCAAAGCATTCCGGCGAAAATCGTAAAAGTCCTGAAGGCGCTGAGTTTTGTTTTTGGCGAGCGTTTCGAGCGTCGTCATCGAAGCGACGTAATGTTTGGCGATCGCCGAACGCAGCGTGACGATCGAACCGTCGTCGCGCGTCCAGCGCAAGCCTTTGAAGCCGCCGCCGTCGGTTTCATAGGTCATTCCGACCGCGCCGTTCATCGCCGGCATCGAATCCCAGTAACCCGGATAATAAAGATCGAAAATGTCGCGGTTGTAATAATCCCACTTGTTGCGGTCAAAGGCGGCGGCATTGGCGCGCCCGAAAATATCCATCCAGCGATTCGTCACCGGCTGCGGCAGATTCGGGTTGATCGGCAAAGCCGTCGGCGGAAAGAAAAACTGCGAAGGCTGTCCGTGATGGTCAACGACGAGCTGCGGATTCCATTCAAACAGAGCCTTTTGCATATTCTTCGTTTCCTTCTGCGTCGCGGCGATGTTGTCGCGGTTGAGATCGAAACGATAATGATTGAGCCGTCCGTAAATTGACCACGGTTCGCGGTGTTCGAGCGCATTGCGGTCGGCATTGCCGGTCGCGACCGAGTTGTACCACGTTACAAAACGCTCGTGTCCGTCGGGATTTTCACCCGTGATGATCAATGTCACTTCCTTATCTAAAATGTCGAGAGTCGTTTGTTCGTTCGACGCCGATAATTGATAAATAACCTGCAGCATCGCTTCGAACGACGCCGATTCGTTGCCGTGGATCGTGTAAGCCATCCAGGCGATCGCCGGATTATTTTGGACGATCGAATTTGCGTCGCTCGCGTTCAATATGCGCGGATCGGTCAGGCGCGCGTTCGCCGCTTTGATATCATCGAGCCGCGCAATATTTTGCGGCGAAGAAATCGCGACGATATGCTGCATTCGATATTCGTTCGTCAAACCGATGTCGAAAATCCGGACGCGGTCGGGCGCGGCTTTCTGAACCGCGTTGATATACTGCTCCATCTGCGCGTAAGTCGTGTGCAGATCGCCGACATCGTAGCGCAAAACGGCTTGCGGACGCGGAACTTCCGCCCGATATTCGCCGCGCGTGTAAAAATCGAATTTTTCTTCCGACTGCGCGAATGATGACAAAACCAAACCGACACAAAAAAAGACAGCAAGCAAAACGCTTTTTATTTTCATCTTTAAATTATAAATTTGACCGATACTGAAATTTGTAGAACTTTCTAGATATTTAATGTTAAGGTCTTAAACGCAAAAAGGCAATAAAAGGTTTTATGGAAGAAAAAATTTGTCCAAACTGCGGCGCTGCCGCGCTGAAAAACTGGCAGGATTTGACCGACGAACAAAAATTTCTCGTCGAAAGATTGCCGATGTCCGCTCAATACACGCTCGAACAACGCAGGAAAAATCTGTTCTGTCCGCGCTGCTGGTTTGAGCAGATCCCGAATTTTAATGAGATTTGTTAAAGTTCAAATTTCAAAACAGACTGCAAAGCGCGGCGGTTTGGCACACTGAAGACGGATTCTTTGTTCAATTTCAAAAATGGTTTGCGGCGTTTTGAGTTTCGCCTCAAAGCGGCTTAGTTGCAACAGAAGTCTTTACCTCAAGCGCAAAACTCAAAACGCGGCAAACCATTTTTGCGGCGAGTTTTTAATCATTTTTCTCTTCAAACGACAAATCTTCATTTTCGTCAAAGGCTTTGACGGCGACCTTGTGAGCTTCAAATTGAGCGAGAATTCGTTTGTAATTTCCACCGGCAAGCCGCAGCACGACAAAATCGTCGGCGGTTCTGACCGACAGCCAATGTTCTTTCTTTTTCAAAAATAATAAGGGAACAACCAACGAACCGAGAAAAACAGCGACGGCGATCGTTTGTCCTTTTGTTAAGAGCGGTTTGTATGAATATGAATATTCCGCCTCAACAATCTCCGAATAATTCATTTCCCTCGCGAAATTTTTATTCTTTTTCAACCCGGTCGAAAAACCCGTCTCCGAAAACTTGAGAACTGTCGAAAATTGCTTGGTTTTCTTGCCGTCATTGACCAAAGTATTGATCTTAAACGACGTCTTTATTTTATTCTGAGCAAAAGCCATCTGCCCGGAACCGAACAAAATACAAAAACACAATATTATCGCGATGATTTTCATATTATTTATGTTCATTGCCGGTCTTCATTGATATTTACCACTTCAAAATCTCTGATCATAAATTCATTTTTGAGCAGTCGAAAATTATCGTTCTCGATTTTCAGCACGACAAAATCATTATTGGTGACAAGCGTCAGCCAATGCTTTTCCTTGGCACCGAAATAAACCGGAAAACCTGTCAGTAATGCGATCATCGCCGTTTTTGTCGCGTTGGAAAAAAAAGGCGTTTTCGAAAATGAATGTTCGACATATTTGATGTCTTTGAAATTAAAATCTTTATAAATCAGGTTTTTTTTGCGCCGCGAGATTATTTTGACCGTATCTTTTTCAAAAACGAGCACCGAATTTACTTCGCGCGTATCTTTGCCGCCTTTGTTCGGATTCATCAAAATTTCGACTTCATAACGATTCAGCGAAACCTGCGCAAACGTGCATTGCGATAGAATTAAAATCAAAAAGAGAAGCTTTTTCATAAAATTATTTACCCGAAACCAGATCCATTTTTTGCGTGATCTCACGCGCCAGATTATGCGACAAACTTCCCCACGAAGTCGTTTCGCCCGCCGTGATGATCGTTCCGCTTTGGCGGTCGTAGATCCGAAAAACGTAGCGATGCGTGATCAGCGAAAGCGGCACGAAACCGATCTCGATATAAATATCGGCGTCTTCTTTGTAGCGAACGAGCGTCAGCGCGTATTTCTGCCACTCTTTGCGCTTGAGCAATTCTTTTTCCAAAGACTGCCGCGAAGGATTGAGCGAAGATTTTTCGATCGCGACGGTTTTCGCGTTCAGCAGCGCATCTTTCGCGCTGACCACCGTCGGCGAAAATTTTTTTGCTTCAACGGTCGGCTGACTTTCGGAAAAACTTTGCGAATTCTGATCCGAACTGTTCGGCTGCGGTTTGGCTTCATTTTTTTCGATCATCCCGACGATCACTTCGTCGGCGACGCCGCTTTTTTTGAGTTCGATCAAGCCGTTCGTCGAAACGTCAAAAGTATTTTGCGAATCAAAGATCTTCCTCAAAATGATCTCTTTGCCAAGACCGATCTTCGACATTTCGACAATTTGCGAATTGGTCAATATTTCGGTTTGCGCGTTGATCGAAAACGCACTTGCTGCGAGCAGCAGAATTATTGCTAAATATCGAGTTTTCATAAACTTATACTACGATTGCCGACATTTTTAACTTTCCGCCTCAGCGCCTTTGCAAGATCTATTTTTCTTAGAATTTACGGAAAAATCATTGCCGACTTAAAAGCCTGTTTAGCGCATATTCATCTCTAAGAAAGATTTTGAAGAATATTAATTGTTAACGATATATGGGTTTTGGAGGTTGGTGCATCCGGATTGTTACAGTTTTTCAACTCTCACAATCAATCTTTGAGAATGTTATCGAACGAAGCGCGAATATTGAGACGATGAAAAGTCAGGGTTTCGAGCAGCTCATTGACCGATGCAAGTTTCATTCTTTGACAAATTATTTTGAGCGCATTTTGGTTGGCGATCGGCAGGCGCGTCGAACGTCCGATGGTGAGGCGCAGATTATGGTCGAGAATCGATAAAAACGAGTAGCCGTTTGAAAAATGCGCAAAGTCTTCGTCGCTCAATGATTTGTTTTGAAAGAGTTTTTCGAGCATAAAATCGGTCGAACGCGTTTCGGTTTCGTCGGGCACAGCGTCGCGCAGCTGCAAATAACGCATCGCAAAATAAACGTCGAGCATTCCGCCCGCGTCGAATTTTATGTCGATTTCCCGACCACGTTTCGAGGTTGATTTTTGTTCTTCGAGCCGTTCGCGAATTCGCCGCGTTTCGCTTTTCAATTCGTCCTTGTCAGCCGTTAAAGCCTTCTGATGAATGATCCGCCGCGCTTCGGTTTCGATATATTCGCCGAGCCCGAAATCGCCGCCGGCGATCCGCAGTTTGATATAGGCAAGCCATTCCCAAATTGCCGAACGGTTTTGCAGGTAATCGAGAAAAGCCGTTTTCCGGCTTGAGGTTGCGCCGTTTTTGCCGTCGGGACGCAGCCGCAGATCGACGCGGTAAAGACTGCCTTCACGCGTCAGCGCGGAAAGCGTCGTGACGAAAATTTCGACCGCGCGGCTATAAAATTCGG